>NZ_JBHWBZ010000002.1:0-34729 GCF_042735475.1 Kitasatospora sp. NPDC059577
GGGCCCGGCTCGTGGCTCCGGGGGACCCCGGCCGGAGTTTTACAACCCCGTGGGCGTCGCCGGGGCCGGGGGGTCCCCCGCCCCGGGGCCGGCCCGATCCGGGAGGACGGTCCGGTCGATCGGGGCGGTGAATGCCCGATTCCGCTCTACCGGAGCCCGCGGCCAGCCAATAACCTGCCGCCCATGCCCACCACATCACCGGTGACCGTCGGCCGGGCGGCCGAGACCTCCCTGCTCCGAAGAGCCCTGACCCGCCTTCAGGACGGCGTCGGGTGTTCGGTGTTCCTGGTCGGCGAAGGCGGCATCGGCAAGTCCCGGCTGGTCGACGACTGCGCCGACCGGGCCCTCGCGGCCGGACTGCCGGTGCTGCGCGGGCGCAGCAGCACGACCGGGGCGGACACGCCGTTCCGCCCGCTGGTCGAGGCGCTCTACTCGTGCTTCCACGCTGGCGGGCCGCCCGGGGACCCGGAGCTGATCCCCTACCGGCCGGCCCTGGCCAGGGTGGTTCCCGAGTGGCGGTCCGCGGCGGTGCCCGGCCACGCCGAGAGCGTGGTGGAGCTCGCCGAGGCACTGCTGCGCCTGCTCGCGGTCGTCGGCCGGGTCTCCGACCCCGTGCCGGACGGCGGGTCGGACAGCGGGTCGGACGACAGGTCGGGCGGCGCGTCGGGCGGTGGGCCCGGTCCGGGCTCCGGCCGCGCGCCGGGCTGCGTGCTGGCCCTGGAGGACCTGCACGACGCGGACGCCGAGACCGTCGGCGTGCTGGAGTACCTGGTCGACCACCTCGACCGGGTGCCGGTGCTGCTGGTCGCGACCCTGCGGCCGGAGTCCGGCGACGCGCTGGACCTGGTGCGCGCGGCCGAGCGGCGCCGGGTCGCGTCGGTCGCCTCGCTGCCGCCGCTGACCACCGCCGAGGTCGGAGCGCTGACCGCGGGCTGCCTGGGCGTGCCGGTCGGCGCGGTGCCGCCCGCCCTGGTCGGGTGGCTGGGCGGGCGCAGCGGCGGGAACCCGTACCTGGCCGAGGAGTTGCTGGCCGAGCTGGTCGGCTCGGACACCCTGCGCCAGGACGGCGACCGCTGGCGGGTGACCGGCGACCTCGCCGCGACCGTGCCGGCCAGCGTGGTCCACGGCTGCGGCCACCGTCTCGGCCGACTGGCCACGCCCGTCCGGGAGTTGCTGCTGCTGGCGGCGACCCTCGGTCCCCGGTTCTCCGCCGACACCCTCCAGCTCGTCACCGGCGACGACGACCCGCGCCTGTTCGCCCACCTGCGCGCCGCCGCCGAGGCGGGCTTCATCGCGCCCGACCCCGGCACGCCCGAGGGGTACGGCTTCCGCCACGCCATCGCCGCGCAGGCGGTGCTGGAGAGCGTCGCCCCGGCGGAGCGGGCCGCGCTCGCCCGCCGGGCCGCCGCCGCGCTGCGCAAGGCCGGTCCGCCCTACTCGGTCGACCAGGGTCAGCTGGTCGCCCAGCTGCTCGTCACGGCCGGCGACCACCCCGGTGCGGCGCTGCTCTACGCCGAGGCGGGCCGGCGGGCGCTGGCCGACGGCGCCTCCGCGTCGGCCGTCCGGCTCCTGGAGCGGGCCTCGGAGCTGGCGGCGCCGGCGGACCGGACGGCCGTCACCGAGTCGCTGGGGTACGCGCTGGTCGAGGCCGGCCGGCTGGACCACGCCCTCGCCCTGGCCGACGCCCTGCCGACGGGCTGCGCGGCGGCGCTGAGCCCCGAGCGCGAGGTCGCCCTGCGCACCCGGCTGGCCTGGGCGGCCGTGGTGGCCGAGCGGGGCTCCGACACCGTCGCCCAGGTCGCGGCGGCCCGGGCGCTGCTGGGCGACGGGGCGCCGCCGGAGCAGACCGCCGCGCTGGCCGTGGTCGAGGGCCACCTGGCGCTGCTGCCCGGCCGGCAGGACCGGGTGGACGACGCCGAGCGGATCGCGCGGGAGACGGCCGAGGCGGCGGAGCGCACCGGGCCGCCCGTCCTGGCCTGCCAGGCGCTGCAGCTGCTCGCCCTGCTCGCGCGAGAGCGCGGCTTCGACGCGGCCGACGCGTGCCTGGAGCGGATGCTGGCCGTCGCCGAGACCCACGGCCTGCCCACCTGGCGGTTCGAGGCGCTGCTCCGGCTGGGCGCCAACGCCTTCCTGCGCACCGGCGACGCCCGCCGGCTGGAGCAGGCCGGGGAGGCCGCCCGGGAGCTGGGCTCGATCGCGCGCACCCAGCACACGGAGAGCCTGCTGGCGATGAACGCGGTGCTGCGCGGCGACCCGGTGACGGCCGGGGCGATCGTCGAGCGGTGGCTGGACACCAGCCTGCGAATGGGCAACCTGGCCACCCACCGCTACCTGCGGCTGACCTCGGCGACGCTCGCCGCCCACCGCGGCCGCCGCCGGGAGATGGAGCGCGAGCTGGAGCTGTTCCGGCAGGCCGGCGGCATGGGGTCGGTGCTGACCCCGGTGGCGCTCGGGCTGTGCCGGGCGGTCTGCGCGCTGCTGGAGGAGGACCGGGCGGGCGCCGAGGCCGAACTCGCCGCCACCGCCGAGTGGGAGGCCCGGCACCCGAACGTCTTCTACCTGTCCGGCCGGTACGGCCTGGATCCGCTGCTCGCCGTGCTGGCCGACCGGGCGGGGTGGGAGGAGTACGCGGCCCTGGCCGCCGCCCCGGGTGCGGAACTGGCGTGGAACGGCCGCTTCCTGTGCCTGGCCCGGGCGGTGCTGCTCGGCCGGAGCGGCCGGGGCGAGGAGGCGGCCGCGCTGGTCGAGGACCTCGCGCCGGGCGCCGACCTCTTCCCGACCGCCCACCGGCTGGGCCTGCGGCTGGTCTCCGAGGCCGCGCTGGCCGACGGCTGGGGCGACCCGGTGAGCTGGCTGCGGAGCGCCGAGGAGTACTTCCACGGCCTGGACGTCCCGTCCGTCGCGGGTGCCTGCCGGGCGCTGCTCCGGCAGGCCGGCGCGAGCGTCGGGCAGCGCCGCATCGGACGGGAGCGGATCCCCGCCGCGCTGCGGGAGCGGGGGGTCACCCCGCGCGAGTACGAGGTGCTGGCGCTGCTCGTGGACCGGCCCGGCAACCAGGACCTCGCCCGGCGGCTGTCGATCTCGCCCCGCACGGTGGAGAAGCACCTGGCGAGCCTGGTCCAGAAGACCGGGACGCCGGACCGGGCGGCGCTCTGCCGGCTGGCGGCGGAGCTCGCCCCGGACCGCCGCCGGCCGTGACCGGCGGCGCGCGGCCCGGTGACCGTCGCGCCGCCCCCGGCCCGGTGACCCTCGTACGGCACCGTGACCGCCGCCCCCGGCCCGGCCTGCTCAGCCGTTCTCGCCCGTGCACCACTCCAGGACGGCCCGGGCGCTGTGGTACTTGTTCTCGGCCTGCCGGAAGGCCAGGCTGCGCGGGCCGTCGAGCACCTCGGCGGTGACCTCCTCCCCCCGGTGGGCGGGCAGGTCGTGCAGGAAGACCGGGGCGCGGCTCGCGGCCAGGACGGCGTCGTCGACCCGGAAGGGCTCGAACACCGAGCGCCAGTCCGGGTCGGGCTTGCTGGTGCCGGTGGTCTGCCAGCGGGTGGTGTAGACGACGTCGACCTCGGGCAGGTCGGCCATGTCGTGCCGTTGCTCGACCCGACCGCCCCGGCGGGCGGCCTCGGCGGTCGCCGGTTCCACGTAGCGGGGGTGGACGCCGTAGCCGGGCGGGGTGCGCAGGTGGAGTTCGGTGCCGGGGTAGCGGGACAGGGCGAGGGTCAGCGCGGAGGCGGTGTTGTTGCCCTCGCCCGCGTAGAGCACGCGCAGCCCGTCGACCCGGCCGAAGTGGCCCTGCAGGGTGGTGAGGTCGGCGAGCGCCTGGGTCGGGTGCTCCTCGGCGCTCATCGCGTTGATCACCGCCATCCGCCGCTGGTCGGCCATCGCCCGCATCTCCGCCTCGGGCCCGGACGTCCGGGCGACGAGGACGTCGAGCATCCCGGACAGCACCCGGGCGGTGTCCTCGACGGTCTCGCCGGTGTTCTCCTGGAGGTCGTCGGGGCCGTAGCCGATGATCCGGCCGCCGAGCCTGAGGGCGCCGGCCGAGAAGGCCGTCCTGGTCCTGGTCGAGGTCCTGCGGAAGAGGATGCCGACCACGCGGTCGTGCAGCGGGCGCGCGTCCTCGGCCTTGCCGGCGGCGAACTCGGCGCCCCGGCGGACCAGTTCGTACAGCTCGGCGTCGGTGAGGTCGTCGATCGAGATCAGGTGCCGGCGGCCGGTCGCGGCGCTCATCCGGCCACCACCGCGTCGAGCACGACCGCGAGGCCGCGCTCCAGCCCGGCCCGGTCGATCACCAGCGGCGGGAGCAGCTTCACCACCTCGTCGTGGCGGCCCGCGAGTTCGACGATCAGCCCGTGCTCGAAGCAGTACCGCTGGACGCGCTCCGCCCGCTCGGGGCCGCCGGCCCGTCCGAGGTCGAGGCCGAGCACCATGCCCCGGCCGCGCGCCGTGACGCCGGGCACCTTGGCGGCGACGGTCTCGCCGAACTCGCGCAGCCGCTCGGCGGAGTCGGCCAGCGCGTCGTGGAACTCCGGGCGCTCCCAGTAGTCCCAGGCCGCCGTGGCCGCGACGAAGGCGAGCTGGTTGCCGCGGAAGGTCCCGGTGTGCTCGCCCGGCTCCCAGCAGTCGAGGTCCCGCCGCAGCAGCACCAGGGAGAGCGGCAGGCCGTACCCGCCGATCGACTTGGAGAGGGTGATCAGGTCCGGGACGATGCCGGACGGCTCGAAGGCGAAGAAGGTACCGGTCCGTCCGCAGCCGGACTGGATCTCGTCGGCGATCAGCAGGATCCCGTGCCGGTCCGTCAGTTCCCGCAGCCGGCGCAGCCAGTGCACCGAGGCCGGGTAGACGCCGCCCTCCATCTGGAGCGGCTCGACGATCACGGCCGCCGGGAGGTCCGTTCCGGAGGACGGGTCGGCGAGCAGCCGCTCCAGGTAGTCGATCGAGTCGAACGCGCCGTGCGGGCCGTCCTCGTACGGGACGAAGGTGACGTCCTGGGCGGGGACGCCGCCGGCCCGCCGGGCCCGCCGGCTGCCGGTGACCGCCAGCGAGCCCTGCGACATGCCGTGGAAGCCGCCGGTGAAGGCGACCAGCCCGCGGCGCCCGGTGGCCTTGCGGGCCAGTTTGAGGGCGGCCTCCACCGCGTCGGTACCGGTCGGCCCGGTGAACTGGACCTTGTGGTCGAGGCCGCGCGGGCGCAGCAGCACCTCGTCCATCCGGGCCAGGAACTCCCGCTTGGCGACGGTGAACATGTCCAGGCCGTGGCTGACGCCGTCGGCGGCGAGGTAGGCGGTCAGCCGGTCCTTGACGTGGTCGGGGTTGTGGCCGTAGTTGAGGGCGCCGGCGCCGCAGAAGAAGTCCAGGAAGGCCCGGCCGTCCTCGGCGTACAGCTCCGCGCCCTTGGCCCGTTCGAAGACGACCGGGAACTTCCGGCAGTAGAGCCGGACATCGGCCTCCATGGTCTCGAAGAGCGCGTGGTCGCCGGGGGCCGGAAGCCCTCCGGGCCCGGCTTGCACGGTCCGTTCGACGGTCATTCCTGGTCCTTTCCGACGCGTCGGGGTCCGGCCAGCCTCCCCGTCGGGCGCGCGCCCGCAGTAGAGAAGGACGAGCAGTCCTGCGGGCAGCGGGGCTGCCGGATTCTCGGCCGCTTCTTCCCTGACGCACCCGGCCCGCGCCGGGCGAGTCTTCCTGTCGCGGCGCCGGCAGGACGGCGCCGGCCCTGGAGAGGAGAGCGGAATGGCCGACGAGAGCACCGACCCGCGCACGTACCTGGTGGTCCGCAACGACGAGGAGCAGTACTCGATCTGGCTGGCGGACCGGGAGCTTCCGCTGGGCTGGCACCGCGAGGGCAAGGAGGGCGCCAAGCAGGAGTGCCTGGACCACATCGACAGCGTCTGGACGGACATGCGTCCGCTCAGCCTGCGTCGGCGCATGGAGCAGGAGACCCGGCCGGCATGAGCACCGTGGCTGGCCGCGCCGACGCACCGCTGCCCGACCGGTGCGTGCACGAGTGGTTCGCGGGACGGGTGTCGGGCACGCCGGACGCGACCGCCCTGGAGTTCGCCGACCGGCGGTTGAGCTACGCCGAACTGGACGCCGGGGCGAACCGGTTGGCCCATCTGCTGCGGGCCCGCGGCGTCCGGCCGGACGTGCCGGTCGCGGTGTGCGCCCGGCGCAGCCCGGAGGTGGTGACCGCGCTGCTGGCCGTGCTCAAGGCGGGCGGCCACTACCTGCCGCTGGATCCGGAGTACCCGGCCGAGCGGCTCGCCTTCATGGTCGCCGACTCCGGTGCCCGGCTGCTGCTGGTCGAGCCGGAGCTCGCCGACCGGTTCGCCGCCACCGGCCTGGAGCCGGTGGCGATCGAGCCGCAGTGGTCGGCCGCGGCGGGCCTGCCCACGACGGCTCCCCCGTCGGCGGCCCGACCGGACGACCTGGCCTACGTGATGTACACCTCGGGCTCCACCGGCCGCCCGAAGGGCGTCGCGGTCACCCACCGCAACATCATGCGCCTGGTGCACGAGGCCGACTACGCGGACCTCGACCCGGGGCAGGTGGTGCTGATGCTCGCCCCGCTGTCCTTCGACCTGTCGACCTTCGAGGTGTGGGGCGCGCTGTGCAACGGCGGGCGTCTGGCCGTGCTGCCGCCGGGGACCCCGACGGCGGCGGCGGTCGAGCAGGCGGTGCGCCGGCACGGCGTCACCGTGGCCCTGCTGAGCACCGGCCTGTTCCAGCACGTCGTGCGCACCCGGCCCGGCGCGCTGGCGACGGTGCGCCAGGTGCTGGTGGCCGGGGACGTGGCGCCGCCGGCCGAGGTGCGGATGCTGGTGGAGCAGGGCGTGGAGGTGGTCAACGGCTACGGGCCGACCGAGTGCACCACGTTCTGCTGCGCGCGGCGCGGCGTCACCCTGGACGAGACCCGGGGCAGCATCCCGATCGGCCGGGCGATCACCCGGACCACCACGTACGTGGTGGACGAGGACGGCGTCACGCGGGTGCCGGACGGCGAGCCCGGCGAACTGCTGGTCGGCGGGCCGGGGGTGGCCCGCGGCTACCTCGGGCGCCCGGCGCTCACCGCCGAGCGCTTCGTCCCCGACCCGTACGGGACGGTGCCCGGCGCCCGGCTCTACCGCACCGGGGACCTCGTCACCCGGGACCGGGACGGCGTACTGCACTTCCACGGGCGGCGCGACCAGCAGGTCAAGATCAACGGTCACCGGGTGGAACTCGGCGAGGTCGAGGCCGCGTTGAGCAACCACCCGCAGATCCGGGCGGCCGTGGCCGCGGTACGGCCGACCCCGGCCGGGGACAAGCAGCTGGTCGGCTACGTGGTGTCGGACACGCTCGACCGGCCGGGCCCGCCGCTGCGGGAGTACCTGCGGGAGCGGCTGCCGGAGTACCTCGTCCCGACCGCGTGGGTCCGGCTCGCCGAACTCCCGCTGAACCCCAACGGCAAGGTGGACCGGACCGCGCTCCCCACCCCCGGGGCCGACCCGGCGGACGCCCCGGCCGCCGCCCCGCGCACGCCGGTCGAACAGGCCGTCGTCGAGGTCTGGGCCGACCTGCTCGCGGTCGCCACGATCGGCGTGCACGACGACTTCTTCGAACTCGGCGGGCACTCGCTGCTGGCCACCGAGGTCATCGCCCTGCTCGGCGAGCGCTTCCCCGTCGAGCTGCCGGTGAGCGCGGTGTTCGACGCGCCGACCCCGGCGCTGCTCGCCGAACGGGTGCACCAGGCGCTCGCCGAGCGGGTCGCGCAACTATCCGATGCAGAGGTGGAGTCGATGTTGTCGCAGGTGCGTGAGCCATGAACAGTCCGCTGACCGAACCCTCCCCGGCCGAGCCGACGGGCCCGCCGGGTCCGGGGCACCCGGCAGGTGCGCCGGCCTCGGCGGCACCGGCAGGTGCGCCGGCTTCGGCGGCACCGGCAGGTGCGCCGGCTTCGGCGGCACCGGCAGGTGCGCTGGCTTCGGCCGACGCGGCCGAGCGACGGCGGGCGCTGCTGGACAGCCTGCTGCGCGGATCGGCCCGGCCGGCCGGCTCCCCCGCCACCACCACCGCCGCCTCGGTCTCCGCCGAGGCCGTCATCGCGCGGGTGCCGCGCGACCGGCCGCTCCCGCTGTCCTTCGCCCAGCAGCGGCTGTGGCTGCTGGACCGGCTGCGCCCCGGCACCGCCGAGTACGTGCTACCGGTCGGCTGGGAGCTGCGCGGCCCGCTGGACGTCACGGCGCTGCGCCGGGCGCTGGCCGAGGTGTCGGCCCGCCACGAGGTGCTGCGGACCCGCTACCTGGAGGTCGACGGCGAGCCGCGGCAGCTGCCGCTGGCCGAGGCCGCGCCGGAGTTCGAGCTGCTGGACCTCACCGCACTGCCCGCGGACCACGCGCAGGACCGGCTCGGCGCCCTGGTCGAAGGACTGGCCCGCACACCCTTCGACCTCGCGGTGGGCACACCGATGCGGGCCCGGCTGGTCCGCCTCGGCGACGACCACCACGTCCTGGTCCTGGCCTTCCACCACATCGCCTTCGACGGCTCCTCGACCGCCGTGCTCGCCGACGAACTCGGCGCCCTCTACCCGGCGTTCGCCGAGGGCCGGCCGAGCCCGTCGGCACCCCCGGCGGTGCAGTACGCGGACTGGGCCCACTGGCAGCGGGAGGCCCACGCCGCCTCCGCGACCACCGACCGGCTCGACTACTGGCGGCGGAAGCTGGCCGGGTCCACCGCCCTGGAGCTGCCGGCCGACCTGCCCCGGCCGCCGGTCTTCGACCCGGCCGGCGCGATCCTGCCGTTCACCGTGCCGGCCGCGACGGTGAACGCCCTGACCGCCTGGGGGCGGACCCGCGGCGCGACCCCGTTCGTGCTGCTGCTGGCCGCCTTCAAGCTGCTGCTCGCCCGGCACGCCGGCCGGGACGACGTCACCGTCGGCGCCCCGGCGGCCGGACGCACCCGGCCGGAGACCCGGGACCTGCTCGGCTTCTTCGTCGACACGCTGGTGCTGCGCACCGACCTGTCCGGGGCACCGACCTTCGAGGAGGCCGTCGGCCGCGTCCGGGAGACGGCCCTGGGCGCGTTCGCGCACCAGGACGTGCCGTTCGAGCGGCTGGTCGACGAGCTCGCCGCCGAACGCGACCTCTCCCGCAACCCGCTGTTCCAGGTGATGTTCGTGTACAACGGGGCGGGCGCCGGCACGGAGTTCGGCGGCGCCGGGCTGCGCGCCACCCCGTACGCCACGCCCTGGCACAGCGCCAAGTTCGACCTGACGCTGCACCTCACCGAACAGCCTGACGGCTCGCTGTCCGGCGTGGTCGAGTACGCCACCGCGCTGTTCACCCCGGAGCGTGCGGCGGTCCTGGCCGAGCACTTCACCGCACTGCTGGACGCGGTCACCCGGGACCCGGGGGCGGTCGTGACCGGAGCCGCCCTGTTCTCGCCGGAGGAACGCGCCCGGCTGGAACGGTGGAACGAGACCGACGTGCGCCACCCCGAGGGCGAGGTCCTGCACCGGCTGGTCGACCGGCAGGCCCGGCGCACCCCGACGGCCGTCGCCGTGCGTTTCGAGGACGAGCACCTCGACTACCGCGAACTGTGCTCGCGCGCCGACGCGTTGGCCCGCCGGCTGCGGGCCCTCGGCGTCGGCCCGGAGAGCATCGTCGCCGTCTGCCTGCACCGGGGGCTGGAGCTGCCGGTGGCACTGCTGGCCGTACTCAAGGCCGGCGGCGCCTACCTGCCGCTCGACCCCGGCTACCCCGCCGAGCGGCTGGCCCACATGCTCACGGACTCCGCCGCCCCGGTCGTGCTCACCACCGCCGAGCTGGCCGCCGCGCTGCCGCCGCACCGGGCCCGGGTGCTGCTGCCGGACGGCGGCCGGCCCGGCGATCCCGCGGACGCCCAGGACGGCCCGGACGGCCCGGACGACGCGGACGGCCCGGACGGCACGGACCCCGCGGTGGACCCGCTGCACCCCGCCTACGTCATCTACACCTCCGGCTCCACCGGCCGCCCCAAGGGCGTGGTCACCACCCACCGGGGCATCGTGAACCGGCTGCGCTGGATGCAGGACGCCTACCGCCTCACCGAGGCCGACCGGGTGCTGCAGAAGACCCCGTACAGCTTCGACGTCTCCGTCTGGGAGCTGTTCTGGCCGCTGATCACCGGCGCGACCCTGGTGATGGCCCGGCCGGACGGCCACCGCGACCCGGCGTACCTGGCCCGGACCATCGCCGACCAGGGCGTCACCGCCCTGCACTTCGTGCCCGCGATGCTCCGCGCCTTCCTCGCCACCGTCCCCGCCGACGCCCCGGCCGGCACCCCGGCGAGCGCCGCCGGCACCCCGGAGGCCGCCCCCGGCACCCCCGCCGCCGGGCTGCGGCTCGTCCTGTGCAGCGGCGAGGCCCTGCCCGACGACCTGGCCGAGGCCTGCCACCGCCACGCCGTGACCGGCGGCGCCGAACTCCACAACCTGTACGGCCCGACCGAGGCCGCCATCGACGTCACCGCCGGCCCGTGCCGCCCCGGCGAGCGCGTCACCATCGGCACGGCGATCGCCAACACCCGCGTCCACGTCCTGGACGACGACCTCGCCCCGGTGCCCGTCGACGTCCCCGGCCGGCTGTGCCTGGCCGGCGTCCAGCTCGCCCGCGGCTACCTGAACCGCCCGGCCCTGACGGCCGAACGCTTCGTCCCCGACCCGGACCCGGGCAACCCCGGCGGACGGCTGTACCTGACCGGCGACCTCGCCCGGCGCAACCCCGACGGCACCCTCACCTACCAGGGCCGCGGCGACCACCAGGTGAAGCTGCACGGGCACCGGGTCGAGCTCGGCGAGATCGAGTCCGCGCTGCGCACCCACCCGCTGGTCGCCGACGCCGTCGCCGCGCTGTACGGCCCGCCCGGCGGCCTGCGGCTGGCGGCGCACGTCGTCCCGGCCGACCCCGCCGCCGCCCCGGCCCCCGCCGCGCTGCAGGACCACCTGCGGCGCTCGCTGCCCGAGCACATGGTCCCCACCGCCTGGACCAGCCTGGTCCGGCTGCCCGTGACACCGAACGGCAAGCTCGACCGGGCGGCCCTGCCCGATCCGGTGCCGCAGGCCGCCACCGGGTACGTCCCCCCGCGCACGCCCGTCGAGCAGGTGATCGCCCGGGCGTGGGGCGCGGCCCTGGAACTGGACCGCGTCGGCGTGCACGACACCTTCTTCGACCTCGGCGGCGACTCCATCCGCGCCATCCGCGCCGTCGGCCGGCTGCGCGAGCAGGGCCTCGACGTCTCCGTCCAGGACGTCTTCCGGCACCGGAGCGTGGCCCGGCTCGCCGAGGCCGTCGCCCCGCGCGGCGCGAGCCGCCCGGCCGCCGCCACCGCGCCCTTCGACCTGCTCGACCCGGCCGACCGCGACGCGCTGCCGGACGGCCTGACGGACGCGTACCCGTTGTCCCAGGTGCAGGCCGGGATGGCGTACGAGATGCTGGCCGGCGCGGCCCGGGGCATGTACGTCAACGTCCTGAGCTACCCGGTGCGCGAGGACGACGGGTTCTCCGCCACCGCGCTGCGCGCCGCGGCCGACCTGCTGGCCGCGCGGCACGAGATCCTGCGGACCTCCGTCGACCTGTCCGGCTACGGCGAGCCGCTCCAGCTGGTGCACGCGCAGGCGGGCGTCCCGGTGGCCGTCCACGACCTGCGCGGGCTCACCCCCGAGCGGGTCCGGGCCGAACTGGCCGCCGCCACGACGCGCGAGCAGTCCACCGCCTTCGACCTGGCCGCGCCGCCACTGCTGCGGCTGGTCGCGCACCGGCTGGACGACCGGCAGTGGCGGCTGACCGTCGTCTACGCGCACGCCATCCTCGACGGCTGGAGCCAGAACTCCCTGGTGCCCGAACTGCTCGGCTACTACCGGGCGCTGCGCGACGGCCGCGACCCCGCGCCGCCGGCCCCGCCGGCCACCCGGTTCGCCGACACGATCGCGCTGGAGCGCCACTCCCTGGCGTCGGCCGAGGACCGGGAGTTCTGGCGCGGGCGGGTGGCGCGGCACGCCCCGTGGCGCGTGCCCGAGGGCTGGTCGGCCCCGGAGCGGCACCGCGCCGACGACGCGGACGGCGCCGTCCACCGGGTCGCCCGGGTGGGCTTCGCGGACCTCCTCCCGGGCCTGCGCGCGCTGGCCACCGAGGCCGGGGTCCCGCTGAAGAGCGTGCTGTTCGCCGCCCACCTGACCGTGCTGGGCCTGTTCGGCGGCGGCACCGACGGCCCGGCCGCGTTCACCTCCGGGCTGGTCTGCAACGCCCGCCCCGAGACCGCCGACGGCGACCGGGTGCGCGGCATGTTCCTCAACACCGTGCCGTTCCCGGTGGTCCTGAACGCGGCCGGCTGGCCCGACCTGGCGCGGTCCGTCTTCGCCGAGGAGACCGCGCTCTGGCCGCACCGGCACCACCCGCTGCCCGCGATGCAGCGCGCGTGGGGCCAGGACACGCCGCTGGTGGACGTGTTCTTCAACCACACCGACATGCACGTCCTGGCGGACGAGGGCATCGAGCCGGACGACGTCGAGGACCGGACCCCGAACGAGTTCGGCCTCTCGGTGTCCACCGAGCCCGGCGCACTCGTCCTGGAGGCGGCCGCGGACCGGATCGGCGCCGGGGAGCTGGCGCTGCTCGCCCGGACCTACCGCCACGTGCTGGCCGGGCTGGTGGCCGACCCGACGGCGGATCCGCGGGCCGTCACGCTCCCCCCGGCCGACCGCAGCGCCCTCCTCCCGGCCGGTCCGGCCGTCACCGGGACCCAGGACGGCCCGACGGTCCTCGACCTGTTCCACCGCCAGGCCGACCGCACGCCCGACGCGGTCGCGCTGGTCTGCGGCGCGGAGCGGATCGACTACGCCGGCCTGCGCTCGCGCGCCAACCGGCTGGCCCACCACCTGCGGGCGCTGGGCGTCGGCCCGGGCACCGTGGTCGGCCTGCTCCTGGACCGCGGCCCCGACCTGCTGACGGCCGTACTGGGCGTGCTCGGTTCCGGCGCGGCCTACCTGCCGGTCGACCCCGCGCTGCCCGAGGACCGGATCCGCTACCTGTTCGACGACTGCGCCAGTCCGGTGGTCGTCACCGACACCGCGCGCTCCGCCCGGCTCGCCGGGGACGGCCGGGCCGGCGGCCGCCGGCTGGTGCTGACCGACGCCCACCGGGCGGAGATCGCCGCCCGCCCCGACACCGCGCCCGCGCTCCCCGCCGACCCGGCGGCGCTGGCCTACGTCATCCACACCTCCGGCTCCACCGGCCGGCCCAAGGGCGTCATGGTGACCCACGGCGGCCTCGCGGGCTTCCTGACCGCCATGGCGGACCAGGTGCCGCTGCGGCCCGGCACGGCCGTGGCCGCGCTGACCACGGTCTCCTTCGACCCCTCCGTCCTGGAGCTGTACCTCCCGCTGCTCGCCGGCGCCACCGTGGTGCTGGCCGACACCGAGGAGGCCAGGGACCCGCTGCGGATGGCCGAACTGCTCGACCGGACCGGCCCGGCCGTCGTCCAGGCCACCCCGGTCACCCTGCGGATGCTGCTGGACGGCGGCTGGAGCGCCCCCGCCGGCCTGCTGGTGCTCAGCGGCGGCGAACGGCTCCCGGCCGACCTCCTCGGCCGGCTCACCGCCGGCGGCGCCCGGGTCCGGGACCTCTACGGCCCCACCGAGACCACCGTCTGGGCCACCGTCACCCGGCCGGCGGCGGAGCCCGGCGAACCCCGCTGGTCCGTCCTCGCCAACACCCGGCTGTACGTCCTGGACGGCCGCCTCGAACCGGCCCCGGACGGCGTGGTGGGCGAGATCCACCTGGGCGGCTCGGGCCTGGCCCGGGGCTACCTCGGACGGCCCGGCACCACCGCCGGCGCCTTCGTCCCCGACCCGTACGGCGCCACCCCCGGCGTCCGGATGTACCGCACCGGCGACCTCGGCCGCAGACGACCGGACGGCAGTCTGGAACTCCTCGGCCGGGCCGACCACCAGGTGAAGATCCGCGGCCACCGGATCGAGCCCGGCGAGATCGAGGCGGCGCTGCTCGCCCGCCCGGAGGTGCGGGCGGCGGTGGTCCAGCCGGTGACCCTCCCGACCGGCGAGGTCGAACTGGTCGCCCACCTGGAGCCGGTGCCCGGCACCGTGGTGCCCGAGCACGGCGCGCTGCGCGACCACCTGCTGACGACCCTGCCCGACTACATGGTCCCGGCCGCCTTCGCGGTCCTCGACGCACTGCCCCTGACCCCCTCCGGCAAGGTCGACCGGCGCAACCTCCCGAGCGTCGGACTCGGCTCGGCGGAGAAGGAGTTCGTCGAACCGCGGGACGAGATCGAGCGGGCCGTCGCGGCCGCCTGGCGCGAGATCCTCGGCCACGCCCGGATCGGCGTGCACGACAACTTCTTCACGCTCGGCGGACACTCCGTCCTGGCCACCCGGATCGCCCTGCGCCTGCGCGAGTCGACCGGCCGGGACGTCCCGGTCCGGGCGGTCTTCGACCGCGCCACGGTGGCCGCGCTGGCCGCCGCGCTGCCCGGCTACCCGGAGGCCGCAGCGGTCGCCGCGCTGCCGCTGCTCGGCGCCCGGCGCGCCCGCCGGGGAGGTGCCCGGTGACCGCCACCCGACCCGGGCGGCCCGAGGGGGACGAGCGGGAGGTGGTGGCCGACCAGCCCCTGCACCGCAACCGGGACTTCGTCCTGCTGTGGAGCGGATCGGCGCTGTCGATGCTGGGGTCGACGGCCGCCACGGTCGCCTACCCGCTGCTGGTCCTGGCCCTCACCGGCTCGGCCGCCGACGCGGGGTTCGCCGGTTTCACCGCCCTGCTGCCGCTGCTGCTCTTCCCGGTGCCGGCCGGGGCGCTGGTGGACCGGGTGGACCGCAAGCGCCTGATGATCTGGTGCGACGCCGTCCGGGGGGCCGGCGCGGTCAGCATCGTCCTCGCGCTGGCCCTCGACCGGCTGACCCTGACGCAGATCCTGCTGGTCGGCTTCGTCGAGGGCACCCTGACGGTCTGCCACGAGCTGGCCTCCCACGTCGCCGTGCCGCACCTGGTGCCCGGGCACCGGCTGTCCGAGGCGCTGGCGCGCAACGAGGCCCGCGAACGGGCGGCGATCACCCTCGGCACCCCGCTGGGCGGCGCGCTCTTCGGACTGGCTCGGGCGCTGCCGTTCCTGCTGGACGCGATCAGCTACGCGGTGTCCGTGGTGACGCTCCTGATGATCCGCAAGGACTTCCAGGCCGCACCCGCCGCAACCGCCGGAGTCACCGCACCCGCCGCAGCCGACGGGACCGGGGGGAGCGCCGACACCGCCGGGCAGCAGCCGAAGCCGAAACCGCTCGCCGAACTCGCCGCCGGGTTCGCCTGGCTGTGGCACCAGCCGTTCCTGCGCGTCGCCGCCCTCGCCGTCGCCGGCAGCAACCTGCTCTTCCGGGCCCTGTTCCTGATCGTCGTGGTGCTCGCCGGGGAACGCGGCGCCTCGCCCACCGGGATCGGCGTCCTGCTGGGGGTCGCGGGGGCGGGCGGCGTGCTCGGCTCCACCGCCGCCTCCTGGTGCCGCCGGCACCTGCCGCTGCGGGCCGTGGTGATCGGCGCCAACTGGGCCTGGGCGCTGCTGGCCGTCGGCCTGGTCCTCGCCGGGAACCTCTACCTGACCGGCGCGCTCTACGCGCTGATGTGGTTCGTCGGCCCGATCTGGAACGTCGCCGTCGCCACCCGGCAGCTCTCCACCACCCCGGACCACCTGCAGGGGCGGGTCTCCGGCGCCGGCGGCGTGCTGTCCGGCGGAGCGCTGCCGCTCGGCTCGCTCGCCGGCGGCCTGCTGCTCCAGTGGTACGGCACCGGGACGGCCCTGACGGTGCTCGCCGTCTGGATGGTCCTGCTGGCCTGCGCGGTGACCCTCAGCAAGGCGGTCCGCCAGGCCCCGACCGGGCCCGACGGCCACCCCGCGGCCGACCCGGCCCACCCCACCCGGACGGAACCGCCCACCGCCTAGGGCTGTCCGGCCCAGGGCGTCCGCCGCCCCACCCCGACGCGACCACGAGGAGTCCCACCATGACCCGTACCCCACCGACGTCCCCGCCCCGTCCGCTCGCCGCGCGCCCGGCGGGCGTGCCGGCCGGGGCCCCCGCCGGCGCCGGCCTCGACGCGGGCCCGGGCGTCCGGTGACCGCGCCCCCGTCCGGTGCCGCCGGCGGGATGCCCGCCGGTGTGCTGTCCACCGTCGGCGCCACTCCGCTGGTCGAACTCACCCGGGTCTTCCCGGACAGCGCGTTCCGCACCTACGCGAAGCTGGAGTCGCACAACCCCGGCGGCAGCATCAAGGACCGCGCCGCGCTCAGCATGCTGGTCGACCGGATCCGCTCCGGCACGCTCACCCCCGGCAAGTCCGTGGTGGTGGAGTCGAGTTCCGGCAACCTCGGGATCGGCCTGGCCCAGGTGTGCCGGTACTTCGGACTGCGCTTCGTCTGCGTGGTGGACGCCCGGACCAACCAGCAGAACATCGCCGTGATGCGGGCCCTGGGCGCCGAGGTGGAGGTGGTGACCGAGCCCGACGCGGGCACCGGCGAGTACCTGCCGGTGCGGCTGCGCCGGGTGCGGGAGCTGGTCGCCGGCATCCCGTTCGCGTACTGCCCGGATCAGTACGCCAATCCGCTGAACGCCCGGGCGCATCGGCAGACCATGCGGGAGATCGTCGACGAGCTGAACGGCCGGGTCGACTACCTGGTGTGCGCCGCCAGCTCCTGCGGGACCCTGCGCGGGTGCGCCGAGTACGTGCGCGACCTCGCCCTCCCGACCCGGATCGTGGCCGTGGACGCCATCGGCAGCGTGATCTTCGGCGGGCCCGCCGGGCCCCGGCTGATCCCCGGTCACGGCGCCTCGGTGCGCCCCGCACTGTACGGCGCGGACCTGGCCGACGAGGTGGTGCACGTCGACGACCTGGACTGCCTGGTCGGCTGCCGCCGGCTCGCCCACCGCGAGGCGATCCTGGCCGGCGGGTCCTCCGGCGCGGTGCTCAGCGCCCTGGACCGGCTCCGGCCCCGGATCCCGCCCGGGTCCGTCTGTGCGGTGATCCTGCCCGACCGGGGCGAGCGCTACCTCGACACGATCTACGACGACGACTGGGCGGCCGCGCACTTCGGCGAGGCCGCCGACCTGTGGAAGGAACCCTCCGTGGAGGTGGGAGCATGCTGATCCTGGGCGCACGCGACGTACGACGGGCACTCGACGACCGGGAGCAGGAGGTGCTCGCGGCCGTCCGCGACGCCTACGTCCGGCACGCGCGGGGCGACAGCGCCGTCCCGCACTCGGTGTTCCTGCGCTTCCCCGACGACGAACGCAACCGGATCATCGGCCTGCCCGCCTACCTGGGCGGCGAGCAGCCGGTGGCCGGCATGAAGTGGATCTCCTCCTTCCCGGGCAACCTCGCCCTGGGCCTGGAACGCGCCTCGGCCGCGCTGATCCTCAACTCGATGCGCACCGGGCACCCCGAGGCGCTGATCGAGGCCTCCCTCGTCTCGGCCCGGCGCACCGCCGCGAGCGCGGCGCTGGCCGCCGCCGCCCTCCCCGGCGATCGGCCCGACACCGGGGCCGGGCTGATCGGCTGCGGCGTGATCAACTTCGAGGTGCTCCGCTTCCTGCGGGTCGTCCTGCCGGACCTGGACACCGTCACCCTGTACGACCGGGACCGCGCCCGCGCCGAGGAGTTCGCCGGGCGCTGCGCGCGGGAGCAGCCCGGCCTGAAGACCTCGGTGGTGGACCGGCCCGAGGACGCGCTGGCCGCGCACCCGCTGGTCGCCCTGGCCACCACCGCCGGCACCCCGCACCTGGACACCGCGCCCTGCCGTCCCGGCACGCTGGTCCTGCACGTGTCCCTGCGCGACCTCACGGTGGAGTCGGTGCTGTCCGCCGTCAACGTGGTGGACGACCCGGACCACGTGTGCCGTGCCGCGACCTCGCTGCACCTGGCCGAACAGCGCACCGGCGACCGGGAGTTCATCATCGACACGATCGGCGGCCTGCTCTCCGCCGGCGGCCCGCACCGGCGCGACCCGCGGCGCACCACGGTCTTCTCGCCGTTCGGCCTCGGCATCCTCGACCTCGCGGTGGCCGACCTGGTGCGCCGCCGCGCCGAGGCCGAGGACCTCGGCACCCGGCTCACCGACTTCCTCCCCGGCGGCGCCCCGTGACCGCCCGGTCCGCCGTCCCCGCTCCGGTGGAGCTGCGCCGGTACCTGGCGGACGCGACCGGCCCCGACCGGCCGTACCCGCTGGACCGGTGCGTCCACCAGCTGTTCGAGCGGCAGGCCCGGCGCACCCCCGACGCGGTCGCGCTGGTCTGCGACGGCGTCGAGCTGGACTACGCGGGGCTCAACGCGCGGGCCAACCGGCTGGCCCACCGGCTGCGGGCGGCCGGGGCGGGGCCGGAGTCCCTGGTCGGTGTCCGCCTGGAGCGCGGCACCGACCTGGTGGTGGCCCTCCTCGGGGTCCTCAAGTCCGGTGCCGGGTACGTGCCGCTCGACCCCGAACACCCGCCGCTGCGCACCGCGGCCGTCCTCGCGGAGAGCGGCGCGGCCCTGCTGGTCACCGACGCCGCGGCGGCGGCCGCCGCCGAGCACGCCGGGGTGCGGCCGGTCGTCCCCGACGACGAACCCGGGTGGCCCGCCCACGACCCGGCCCCGGCGGCGGACCCGGACAACCCGGCCTACGCCATCTTCACCTCCGGTTCGACCGGCCGCCCCAAGGGCGTGCTGGTGCCGCACCGGGGGGTGGTCAACCGGCTGCTGTGGATGCGCGACGACTGCGGGCTCACCGGCGGCAGCCGGGTGCTGCAGAAGACGCCCGCGACCTTCGACGTGTCGGTCTGGGAGTTCTTCGGCCCGCTCGCGGTCGGCGCGACGCTCGTCCTGGCCCGCCCCGGTGGGCACCGCGACCCGGCCTACCTGTACGAGGTCCTGACCGGACAGCGGGTCGACACCGTGCACTTCGTCCCCTCGATGCTGCGGGAGTTCCTCGCCGACCTGCGGGCCCGCCGCGACCACGGCGGGCCGCCCGTCCTGCCCGCGCTGCGCCGGATCGTGTGCAGCGGCGAGGCGCTCGGCCCCGACCTCGTCCGCGAGGTGCACCAGCTCCTCGACTGCGAGCTGTTCAACCTGTACGGGCCCACCGAGGCGGCGGTGGACGTCACCGCCGAGCGGTGCCTGCCCGGGGCCCCGGTCACCATCGGCCGGGCGGTCGCCAACACCCGGGCCTACGTGCTCGACCCCGACGGGGTGCCCGCCCCGCCGGGCACCCCGGGCGAACTCTGCCTGGCCGGCGTCCAGCTGGCCCGGGGCTACCTCGGCCGGCCCGGGGCTACCGCCGCCGCCTTCCGGCCCGACCCGCACGGCCCGCCCGGCGCCCGGCTCTACCGCACCGGCGACCTCGCGCGCCGGCGCGTCGACGGCCGGATCGAGTACCTGGGCCGGCTCGACCACCAGGTGAAGATCCGCGGCCTGCGGATCGAACTCGGCGACGTCGAGACCGCGTTGGCCGCCCACCCGCAGGTGCACGCCGCCGTGGTGGCGGCGCACCCGGCCGCCACCGGCGGCAGCCGGCTGGTCGGCTACCTGGTCGGCGCCGTCCCGGACGTGCCCGACCTGCCCGACCTGCGCAAGCACCTCGGCGAGCTGCTCCCCGACTACATGATCCCCACCGCCTGGGTCCGGCTCGCCGAACTCCCGCTCACCGCGAGCGGCAAGACCGACCGCAAGGCGCTGCCCGCCCCGGACGACGGCCGCCCGGAGCTCGCCACCGCCTACCTGGCGCCGCGCACCCCGACCGAACGGACCCTGGTCGGCATCTGGGAGCAGGCCCTCGGCGTGGCCCCGATCGGCGTCCGGGACCGCTTCCTCGACCTCGGCGGCCAGTCACTGATCGCCACCCGGATCTGCTCCCGGCTGCGGGCGCGCACCGGCGCCGCGCCCTCCCCCGCCGACCTGCTCGCCCGCCCCACCGTCGAGGACCTGGCCGCGCTGCTCGACGCGGCCGGCCCGGCCCCCGCACCGCAGGACCTCCGGACCGTCCCGCCGCGCCCGCCCGGACCGGTACCGCTCTCCTCCGAGCAGCACCGGCTCTGGTTCCTCGACCGGCTCACCCCGGGCAGCACCGAGTACACCATGTACGACGCGCACCGGCTGCGCGGCCCGGTCGACCCCGCCGCGCTGCACGAGGCCCTGCGGGCGACCGTCCGCCGGCACGCCGCCCTGCGCACCACCTTCGAGGCCCGCCGCGGGGTGCCCCACCAGGTGGTCCACCCGGACCCGCCGACCGCCCCGGAGGTGGTGGACCTCACCGGCACGCCGCCCGACGGACGCGAGGAGGCGGCCCGCCGCGCCGTCCGGGCGCAGGTGGAGCGGCCGTTCGCCCTGGACCGCGGCCCGCTGCTGCGCCTGGTCCTGCTGACCCTGGAACCGGACCACCACGTCCTGCTCGCCGTGGTCCACCACATCGTCGCCGACGACTGGTCGATGGGCGTGTTCTGGCGCGACCTGTCCGAGGGCTACCGGGCCGCGCGCGCCGGCCGCGCGCCCCGGCTGCCGGCCCTGCCCGTCGACTACCCGGACTACGCGGCCTGGCAGCGCAGCGGGGCCGGCGCGGCCGACCGCACCGAGGACGACCTCGACCACTGGCTGCGTCACCTCCGCGCGCCGCTGCCGGCCCTGGAGCTGCCCGGCGGCCCGCGGCCACCGCTGCGCGGACGGCGGGACGCCGTCGTCGACTTCACCCTGCCCGCCGCGGTCACCACCGCCCTGAACCGGACCGCGGGCGAGGCCGGCGCCACCCCGTTCATGGCCCTGCTCTCCTGCTTCTCGGCGGTGCTCGCCGGGGCCTGCGGAACGGAGGACCTGGTCGTCGCCACCTTCACCGCCAACCGGCCGATGGCCGAACTCGCCGACCTGGTGGGCCTGTTCGTCAACACCCTGGCGCTGCGCACCCCGGTGGGGCGGCGCGAGCCCTTCACCCAGGTGCTCGCCCGCACCAGGGCCACCGCGCTCGCCGCCTACCGCCACCAGGGCCTGCCGTTCGACCGCGTGGTGACGGCGCTGCGGCCGCCGCGCGACCCGAGCCGCAACCCCGTCGCCCAGGCCGGGTTCCAGCTCCTCGGCCCGCTCGCCGGCCGGGTCGACCTCCCCGGGACCACCGCCGAACCGTACGACCACGGCCAGGGCGGCCACCCCTTCGACGTGCTGGTCGACCTGCGCGAGAACGGCGCCGCCCTGGACGGCCGGCTGCACTACCCGCAGGGCCTGCTCGGCGACGCCGCGGCCCGTGACCTGGCCGGCGCGTTCACCGGGTTCGTCGCGGCCGCCGCCGAGCGGCCCGGGCTCCCCGTGGAACGGCTCGGCTGACCCCCGACGGCCGACGGCGGAGTCCGCAGCGTCGGCGCGGCGGCAGAGAAGAACGCGCAGCGGCCCCGGAGAACGCGCTGCCGACAGGGCTGCTCGTTGTTCTCTCGCCGCGCCCGGCCCGGCCGGAGAGGCTGAGGCGCATGACTGCGAACCCGTCACCCCCGGCCGCGGCCGCGGACCCCTCGGGAGAGCGCGACGCGGCGTCCGCACTCCCCTTCGTCCTGTCGGCGGACGCGCCGGGCACCCCGGTGGCCGACTACCTGCCCGCCGCCCGTCCCCTCCTCCGCCGGCGGCTCCTGGAGCACGGCGCGGTCCTGCTGCGCGGCTTCGACGTCGGCGGGGTGGACGGGTTCGCGGGCGTGGTCGAGGCCGTCTCCGGCGAACCGCTGGCCTACACCGAACGCTCCTCGCCCCGCAGCACGATCAAGGGGCGGGTGTACACCTCGACCGACTACCCCCCGGCCGAGGAGATCTTCCTCCACAACGAGAACTCCTACCAGGCCGCCTGGCCCCGCACGCTGTTCTTCCACTGCGCACAGCCGCCGCTGACGCTCGGCTCCACCCCGCTCGCCGACATCCGGCGCGTCCACGCGGCGATCGACCCGGCGGTGCGCGAGGAGTTCACGGCCCGGGGCTGGATGGTGACCCGCAACTTCACCGAGGGCTTCGGGGTGAGCTGGCAGCAGGCCTTCGGTACCGAGGACCGCGCCGGCGTGGAACGCTACTGCGCCCGCAACGGCATGACCGCCGAGTGGACCGCGGCCGGCCTGCGGACCCGGGCCCGGCGCGAAGCCGTGCACCGGCACCCGGAGACCGGCGAACCGGTCTGGTTCAACCACCTCGCCTTCTTCCACGTCACCACCCTGGGGCCCGAGGTGTGCGCCGGCCTGCGCGAGATGTACGCGGAGGCCGACCTGCCCACCAACACCTACTACGGCGACGGCAAGCCCGTCCCGGACGACGTGGTCGCCCACCTGAGGGACTGCTACCGCGCCGAGCAGCGCCGCTTCGACTGGCAGCTCGACGACGTCCTGGTGGTGGACAACATGCTGGCGGCACACGGCCGCGAGCCCTTCACCGGCCCGCGGCGGATCGCCGTGGCCATGGCCGAGCCCTGGTCCGCGGCCTCCGCGGCCCAGGCCCGCGCCGCCCGTACCCACACGCCCGGGGAGACGTCCGATGACACCCGATGAGACCGGCTCCCCGCTCTCCTTCGCCCAGGAGCAGCTGTGGTTCGTCGACCAGCTGCGCTCGGGCGCCTCGATCGAGTACCTGCTGCACGAGACGGTCCGGCTGCGCGGCCCGCTGGACGAGGCCGCGCTGACCTCCGCGCTGACCGAGATCGCCGCCCGGCACGAGGTCCTGCGCACCCGCTACGCCGCCGAGGGGGACAGCGCGGTCCAGATCGTCGACGATCCGGCCCCGGTCGAACTCCGCCGAGTGGACCTGAGCGCCCGGTCCGACACCGAACAGCAGCACGGGCTACGGGAGTTGATCGCCACCGAACGGCGGACCCCGATCGACCTGCGCACGGCGGCGCCCTGGCGGCTGACCCTGGCCCGGCTCGGCGAGACCGACGCGGCCCTGCTGGTGACCGTCCACCACATCGCCTTCGACGCCGCCTCCTGGGTCGTACTCGCCCGCGAACTCGACGCCCTGTACGGCGCGTTCCGCTCCGGCGAGGCGTCCCCACCGGCACCGCCGCTGCAGTACGCGGACTTCGCCCAGTGGGAGCGCGACCGCTGGGCGGCCGACGCCGAGCGGACGCAACGCCGCCGCGGCTACTGGCGGGAGCGGCTCGCCGGGCTGGAACCCCTGGAACTGCCCGCCGACCGGCACCGGCCGGCGCACTGGGACCCGGCCGGCGCCGACGTCACCTTCACCGTGCCGGCCGCGCCCGCCGCCCGGCTCACCGAGCTGGGGCGCGACTGCGGCGCCACCCCGTTCATGGTGCACCTGGCCGCCTTCCAGCTGCTGCTGGCCCGGCACGCGGGCCGCGACGACGTCGCCGTCGGGGTGTCGGTCTCGCGCCGCGACCAGCCCGAACTGGAACACCTGCTCGGCATGTTCCTCAACACCGTGGTGCTGCGCACCGACCTGTCCGGCTCCCCAACCTTCCGCGAGCTCCTCGGCCGGGTCCGGGAGGGCGTCCTGGACGCGTACGACCACCAGGACGTGCCCTTCGACCGGGTCGTCGCGGACCTCGCACCGGAGCGCGACCAGTCCCGCAACCCGGTCTTCCAGGCCGCCTTCGCCCTGCACACCACCGACCCGCAGCCGTTCCGCCTCGCCGGCCTGGACGTCGACCTCGTCCCGGCGGCCGTCACCACCTCCCCCTTCGACCTCTCGTTGCACCTCGACGAGGAGGCGGACGGCTCGCTCACCGGGCGCTTCTTCTACCCGACCGCCCTGTTCGACCATGCCCGGATCGACCGGATGGCCGGCCACCTGCTGCGGTTGCTGACCGGCATCGCCGAGCACCCGGACACCCCGGTGCACCTGCTGGACCTGCTCACCGACGCCGAGTCGCGGGCGCTGCAGGCGTGGAACCGCACCGACCCCGGCACCCCCACCGACACCGACACCGACACCGACACCGACCCCGGCACCCCCACCGACACCGACACCGACACCGCCGGCGCCACCGACCGCCCGCACACCGGCCCGTCGCTGCCCGAACTCTTCCTCGCCCAGGCCGAGGCCACCCCGGACGCCGTCGCCGTGGTGGCCGGCGCCCTGGAGCTGAGCTACGCCGAACTCGCCGACCGCACCCTGCGGTTGGCGCACCGGCTGACCGCACTCGGGGTCACCGGGGAGACCCCGGTCGGGGTCGCGCTGCACCGCGGCGCCGACCTGGTCACCGCCCTCCTCGCGGTGCTCACCGCGGGCGGGACGTACGTGCCGCTCGCCCCCGACCACCCCGCCGACCGGCTGGCCTACCTGGTCGCCGACGCCGGGGTGGAGCTGGTGATCACCGAGGAGTCGCTGCGCGGTCACCTCCCCGACGGGCCCCGGCTGCTGGTGCCGGCCGGCGACGCGCCCCAGGAGGCCGACGCCCTCGCGACGCCCGCGCCCGTCGGCGCCGAGGACGCCGCGTACGTGATGTACACCTCCGGCTCGACCGGCCGCCCCAAGGGCGTGGTGGTGCCGCACGCGGCCATCCGCAACCGGGTCCTCTGGTCGGTCGAACACCTGGGGCTCGGCCCCGGCGACCGGCTGCTGCAGAAGACCACGATCGGCTTCGACGCCGCCGTCTGGGAGTTCCTCTCCCCCCTGGTGTGCGGCGCCACGGTGGTGACCGCCCCGGCCGACGCCCACCGGGACACGGCCGTGATGGCCCGGGCCGCCGCCGAGCACGGCGTCACCGTGCTGCAGCTCGTCCCGTCGGTGCTGCGGCTGCTGCTGGCCGAACCCGGCCTCGCGGACTGCTCCGCCCTGCGGGTGGTGTGCTCCGCCGGCGAACCGCTGCCCGCCGAGCTCTGCGACCGGCTGCGCACCCTCCTCGACGTCGAGGTGGTCAACACCTACGGCCCGACCGAGTGCGCGATCGACTCCACCGCCTGGCACCACGACCGCGCCCAGCGCGAGGGCATCGTCCCGATCGGCCTCCCGCTGACCGGGGCGCGGGTCCACGTGGTCGACGCCCACGACCGGCTGGTGCCGGTCGGCGTGCCCGGCGAACTCTGCGTCGCCGGCATCGGCCTGGCCCGCGGCTACCTGGGCCGCCCCGGCCTGACCGCGGAGCGCTTCACCCCGAACCCGTACCCGCAGGCCCCCGGCGAGCGCTGGTACCGCACCGGGGACCTGGTGCGCCGCCGCGCCGACGGCGCGCTGGAGTTCATCGCCCGGCTGGACGACCAGGTCAAGGTCCGGGGGGTGCGGATCGAGCCGGGCGAGATCGAGGCCGCACTGGCCGCGCACCCGGCGGTGCGGGCCGCCGCCGTCGCCACCCACCGCTCGTCGGCCGGAGACCTGGAGCTCGCGGCCTACGTGGTGCCCGAACCGGGCGGCGCGGCCGACCCCGAGGACCTGCGCGCGTACCTCGCGGCCCGGCTGCCGGAGGCGATGGTCCCCTCGACCGTGCAGCAGCTGGACGCCCTCCCGCTGACCCCCAGCGGCAAGGTCGACCGGAAGCAGCTGCCCTCGCCGCAGGCCCGGGAGCGGACCGCCGGCCACGCCTGGGTGGCCCCGCGCACCACCGCCGAACGGGCCGTCGCCGAGGCGATGGCCGAGGTCCTGGAGGTGGACCGGGTCGGCGCCGAGGACGACTTCTTCGCGCTCGGCGGCCACTCGCTGGTGGCGATCCGGATGGTCCTGCGGCTGCGCCGCACCCTCGGCACCGACCTGACCGTCGGCGACCTGTTCGCCACCCGCACCGTCGCCGCACTCGCCGCCCGGGTCGACGCGGCCCGCGCCACCGCCGACGACGGGCCCGCCGTCCTGCCCGTACCGCGCACCGGCGACCTGCCGCTCTCCTTCGGCCAGCAGCGCCTGTGGTTCCTGGACCAGCTGGAGCCGGGCAGCGACGAGTACCTCGTCCCGCTCGCCGTGCGCCTGCGCGGCCCGTTCGACGTCGACGCGCTGCGCCGAGCAGTGGACGCGGTCACCGCCCGGCACGAGGTGCTGCGCACCCGGTACCTGGCCGACGGCGGCGACCCCCGGCAGGTCGTCGACCCGGCCGGCCCGGTGCCGCTCTGGCTGGTCGACCTCGCCGCCACACCGGACGCCGAGGAACAGGCCCAGCAGCTGCTGGCGAACGTCGGCGGCCGCCCGTTCGACCTGACGGCCGAGTGGCCGCTGCGCGTCACCGTCATCCGTACGGCACCCGACGAGCACCTGCTCGCCCTGACCCTGCACCACATCGTCTGCGACGGCTGGTCGACCGGGCTGCTGCTGGCCGACCTGGACCGGGCGTACCGCGCGCTCGCGGCCGGCGAACCCTCGCCGCTGCGGCCGCAACCCGTGCACTACGCCGACTTCGCCGTCTGGCAGCGCGAACGGGAGAACGCCGGCGCGCTGGCCGCGCAGCTCGACCACTGGCGGGAGCGGCTGACCGGCCTGGTGCCCGTCGAACTGCCCACCGACCGGCTGCGCGCCGCCGTCCGCGACACCCGCGGCGCGACCTTCGACACCGCCGTCCCGGCGGAACTCGGCCGGGAGCTGACCGAGTTGGCCCGGCGCAGCGGCGTGACGCCGTTCGTGCTGCTGCTGGCCGCGTTCCAGGTGCTGCTGGGCCGCCACACCGGGCGGGAGGACGTCGCGGTCGGCACCCCCGTCGCCGGGCGGACCCGGCCCGAGACCGAGGACCTGGTCGGCTTCTTCACCAACACCCTGGTGATCCGCACCGACCTGGCCGGCGACCCGCGCTTCACCGAGCTGCTGGAACAGGTGCACCGGGCGTCCGCCGACGCGCTCGCCCACCAGGACGTGCCGTTCGAGCACCTGGTCGACGCGCTGCGGCCGGACCGCGACCTCTCCCGCAACCCACTGTTCCAGGTGATGTTCGAACTGCAGCGCGCGGACGGCCTGCCCTCCGCGCTCGGCGACGCCACCGCGGAGTGGCTCGACGCCGGGCCCGCCGTGGCCAAGTTCGACCTCACCGTGACGGTGACCCAGCACGACGACGGCGGGCTGCGGGTCTGGTTCGAGTACGCCACGGCCCTGTTCGACCGGGCCACCATGGACCGCCTCGCCGGGCACTACCTGACCCTCCTGCAGGCGATCGCCGCCGCCCCGGACACCCGGCTCGGCGACCTCGGTCTGCTCACCGACCGGGAACGCCACCAACTCCTCGACCTGTGGCCCGACCCGGACGGCCACCGGACCGCCGCCCTCGACCCGGCCGACGAGCACGACCTGTGCGTCCCGCAGCTGATCGAGCGCACGGCCCGCCGCACCCCCGACGCGGTCGCGGTCCTCGCCGGGCAGGAACGGATCGGCTACGCGGAGCTGAACGCGCGGGCCAACCGCCTCGCCCACCGGCTGCGCGACCTCGGCGTGCGGCCGGAGACGGTGGTCGCCTCCTGTCTGGAGCGCAGCGTCGAAGCGGTGGTCACGCTGGTCGCGGTGCTCAAGGCGGGCGGCGTGTACGTCCCGCTCGACCCCCGGCACCCGGCCGAGCGGCTGGGGTTCATGCTCGCCGACGCCGGCGCCGAACTGGTGCTCACCACAAGCGAGTTCGCCGACCGGACGGCGGGCGGCCGGTACCGGACGGTCCTCGTCGACGACAAGCCCGAGCAGGACGGCGGCCCGGCCGGCCCGGCCGACCAGGCCGCCCGGACAGACCGGGCCGACCGGACCGACCCCGCGCCGCTCGCCGGGCCGGGGAACCTCGCCTACGTCATCTACACCTCGGGGTCGACCGGCCGCCCCAAGGGCGTGATGATCGAGCACCGCTCCTACGCCCACCACTGCCGGGTGATCGCCGACGCCTACGGCATCGCCGCGGGCGAGCGGGTGGTCCTGCTGTCCGCACTCACCTTCGACGTGGCGATGGACCAGATCGCGGCCACCCTGGTGGCGGGCGCCACGATCGTCGTCGGCGCTCCGGAGTTCTGGACGCCCGCCGAACTCCCTTCCCGTCTCGCCGAGTTCGGCGTCACGGTCGTCGAGATCACCCCCGCCTACTACCGGGCGATGCTGGAGTCCCCCGACCTCGGCCGGCTGACCGACCTCAAACTGATGAACGTCGGCAGTGACGTCGTCACCGTCGAGGACGCCCGGCGCTGGGCGGACACCGGCCTGCCCGGCCGCTTCCTGGGCAACTACGGGCCGACCGAGGCGACCGTCACCTGTCTGCTGCACCCGGTGGGCGCCGCCGACCGGGCCGACGGACGGGCGGCCGCCGCGCTGCCGATCGGGCGGCCGGTCCCCGGCACCCGGGCCCACGTCCTGGACGCCGACCTGCGGCCGGTCCCGGTCGGGGTGCCCGGTGAACTCTGCCTGGGCGGGGTGCGCCTGGCCCGCGGCTACCACCGCCGGCCCGGCCTGACCGCCGAGCGCTTCGTCCCCGACCCGCTCGCCACCGCGCCCGGGCAGCGGCTCTACCGCACCGGCGACCTGGTCCGCCGCCGGCCGGACGGCGCCGTCGAGTTCCTCGGCCGGATCGACCGCCAGGTCAAACTGCGCGGCCTGCGGATCGAGCTCGGCGAGATCGAGGCGGCGCTGGCCCGGCACCCCGCGGTGCGGGAGGCCGTGGTCGTCGCGGCACCCACCGCGCCCGGCGAGCGGCAGCTGGTCGGCTACCTGGTCGCCGGGCCCGGCGAGGAGGTCCCGCCGGTCGCCGAGCTCCGCGCCCACCTGCGCGACCTGCTGCCCGAGTACATGATCCCCGCGCGCTGGACCCCGCTCGCGGAGTTCCCGATGACGTCCAGCGGCAAGGTCGACCGCAGGGCACTGCCCGACCCGGCCCCGGCCGGCGCCGAGGACGCGGCCGACCACCTGCCCCCCGAGGGCCCGGTCCAGGAGACGCTCGCGGCCATCTGGTCCGAGATCCTCGGCCTGCCCCGGATCGGCGCCCGGGACGACTTCTTCGCCCTCGGCGGCCACTCCCTGCTGGCCACCCGGGTGCTCGCGGCCCTGCGCGAGGCCTTCGCGATCGACCTGCCCCTGCGGCGACTGTTCGAGGCCACCACGGTGGCCGCCCTCGCCGAGGCCGTCCAGGAGGCCGTCGAAGCCGACATCGACCGGCTGACCGACGACGAGATCGACGACCTGCTGACCCGGAAAGGTGTCCGATGAGCGAGACCGTTGACCGCGCCGCCCGGCGCGCCGAGCTGCTGCGCCGACGGCTGGAGGGCCGGGCGGCGCCGGGGCGGGCCGACGGCGTCGGCCGGGCCCCCCGCACCGGCCCCCTGCCGCTCTCCTTCGCCCAGCGCCGGCTCTGGATCCTCGACCGGATGCGGCCGGGCGGCACCGAGTACCTGATGACCGCCGCCCTGCACCTGCGCGGCCCCCTGGACCGCCGGGCCCTGCACACCGCGCTGGACGCCCTGCCGGCCCGGCACGAGGTGCTGCGCACCCGCTACCCGGTGGTCGGCGACGAGCCCGTGCAGCTGGTCGACGAGCCGGCCCCGGTACCGCTGGACGAACTGGACCTGCGCGACCTGGACCGCGCCGCCGCCGAGGCCCGGATCGACGCCCTGACCAGCTCCGAACGCCGCCCGGTCGACCTCGCGGTGGACCCGGTGTTCCGCGCGACACTGGCCCGGCTCGCCGACGACGAGCACGCGCTGCTCCTGACCGTCCACCACATCGCCTCGGACGGCTGGTCGGAGGACCTGCTGGTGACCGAGTTCACGGAGCGCTACGCGGCGGCCGCAGCCGGCCCTGGGGCCGACCCGGTCAGCGCGCCGCTGCAGTACGCCGACTACGCCGTCTGGCAGCGCGAGCGGCTCTCCGGTGAGCGATCGGAGCGCCAACTGGACTTCTGGCGGACCGGGTTGGCCGGTCTCGCCGCGCTGGAGCTGCCCACCGACCGGCCCCGGCCGCCGGTCTGGGACTCCGCCGGCGACCAGGTCCCCGTGACCGTCCCGGCGGACACCGCCGGACGGCTCACCGCGCTGGCCCGGGAGCACGGCGCCACCCCGTTCATGGCCCTGCTCGCCGCCTACGCCGTCCTGCTCGGCCGCTGGAGCGGGCAGCGCGACCTGGCCGTCGGCACCCCGGTGGCGGGCCGGGACCACGCCGAACTCCAGTCCATGGTAGGGCTGTTCCTCAACACCCTGGTCCTGCGGACGGACCTCTCCGGCACCCCGTCCTTCACCGACCTGCTGCGCCGGGTCCGCGAGAGCGCGATGGACGCCTACGCCCACCAGGAGCTCCCGTTCGAGCTGCTGGTGGACGACCTGGTCCCGGAGCGCGACCCGTCCCGGAACCCGCTGTTCACCACGATGCTGCTGTGGGAGGACGCCACCGCGGATCCGGGCCCCGCGCGGGCCGGCGGGCTGACCGTCGGGCGGCTGCCGGTCGGCGAGAGCAGCGCCAAGGTCGACCTCACCCTGGGCCTGGCCGAGCAGCCGGACGGCTCACTGGCCGGCGGGATCACCTACGCCTCCGCCCTGTTCGACCGCAGCACCGTCGAGCGCTTCGCCGCCCGGCTGGCCCGGCTGCTGGAGAGCGCCGTCGCCGCGCCCGAGCTGCCCGTCGACGACCTGGACGTGCTGCCCGCCGCCGAGCGAACCCTGCTGCTGGACATCTGGAACGACACCGCCCGCACCTACCCCACCGCGACCCTCACGGCCCTGGTCGAGGCCCAGGCCCGTCGTGTCCCGGACGCTCCCGCGCTGCGCGACCGGGGCGTCACGGTGACGTACGCGGAGCTCAACGCCCGGGCCAACCGGCTCGCGTACCGGCTGCGCGCTCTCGGCGTGGGCCCGGAGTCCGTGGTCGGGGTCCGGCTGCACCGGGGCGCCGACCTGGTGGTGGCGCTGCTCGGCGTGCTCAAGGCGGGCGGCGCCTACCTGCCGCTCGACCCGGACTACCCGGCGGAGCGGCTGGCCCTGATGCTCGCCGACTCGGGCGCCCGGGTGGTGATCGGCCACGGCGGCCCCGAGGCGGCCCGGCAGGACGGGGACGCGCTCCCCGTCGACATCGCCGAGGACCTGTCCGCCCTGCCCGCCGAGGACCCGGCGCCGCTCTGCGGGCCCGCCCACCCGGCGTACGTGATCTACACCTCCGGCTCGACCGGCCGCCCCAAGGGGGTGGTGGTGGAGCACCGGGCGATCACCAACCGGCTGCACTGGATGCAGGAGGCCTACCGGCTGGGCGCCGACGACCGGGTCCTGCACAAGACGCCGACCGGCTTCGACGTCTCGGTGTGGGAGCTGTTCTGGCCGCTGGTCACCGGCGCCACCATGGTGCTCGCCAAGCCCGGCGGCCACCGCGACCCGGCCTACCTCGCCGAGCTGATCGCCGCCGAGGGGGTGACCACCCTCCACTTCGTGCCGTCCATGCTGCGCGAGTTCCTCGCCGGGGAGCTGCCCGCACTGCCCGCGCTGCGCCGGATGATCTGCAGCGGCGAGGCCCTGCCCGCGGAGCCGGCCGAGGCGGTGCACCGGCGGATCGGCTGCGAGCTGCACAACCTCTACGGCCCGACCGAGGCCGCGGTGGACGTCACCGCCGCGCAGTGCCTTCCCGGCGAACCCGTCACCATCGGCCGGCCGATCGCCAACACCCGGACGTACGTCGTGGACGCCGGCCTACGGCCGGTACCGATCGGGGTGGCCGGTGAACTGCTGCTCGGCGGCGTGCAGTTGGCCCGCGGCTACCTGGGCAGGCCGGCGCTGACCGCGGAGCGGTTCGTCCCGTCCCCGTTCGCCACCGCCCCCGGTGAGCGGCTCTACCGCACCGGCGACCTGGCCCGGCTGCGGCCCGACGGCGCGATCGAGTACCTCGGCCGGCTCGACGACCAGGTGAAGATCCGCGGCCAGCGGGTCGAGCCCGGCGAGATCGAGGCGGCGCTGGCCGGCGCCCCGGGCGTGACCGCGGCCGCGGTCACCGTCCACGACGGCCGGCTGGTCGCCCACCTCGTCCCGCGCACGGTGGACGCGGCCGCGGTGCGCGAGCACCTGCACCACCGGCTGCCCGCCCAGCTGCACCCGGCCCACTGGCTGCTGCACGACGCCCTGCCGCTCACCCCCAGCGGCAAGACCGACCGCCGGGCGCTGCCCGCCCCCGACGGCAGCCGCTCCGCGCTGGCCGGGGAGTACGTGGCCCCCCGGGACGCCCTGGAGCAGACCCTCGCCGAGGCGTTCGCCGACGCCCTGGGCCTGGACCGGGTGGGCGTCCGGGACGGCTTCTTCCAGCTCGGCGGCGACTCGATGCGCGCCATCCGGGCGGTCGGCGCCCTGCGCGCGCAGGGGATCCGGCTCGCCGTGCACGACCTGTTCACCCGCCAGCGGGTCGGCGAACTCGCCGACCTGGTCCGCGCCGCGGACGCCGCCGGACCGGACGCCGCCCGCGACGCCGGGCCGGACGACGGGCCGCTGGTGGAGGCGTTCGCCCTGATCGGCGCGGAGGACCGCGAGCGGCTCCCGGACGGCCTCTCCGACGCCTACCCGCTGGCCCAGACCCAGGGCGGCATGGTGTTCGAGATGCTCGCCGCCACCGACCGGGCGGTCTACCAGAACGTCTCCTGCTACCGCGTCCGCGACGAGGAGCCGTTCGACCCGGAGGCCCTGCGGGAGGCCGGACGGCTGCTGGTGGAACGCCACGAGATCCTCCGGACCTCCTTCGACCTCTCCGGCTTCTCCCAGGTCCTGCAGCTGGTCCACCGGCACGCCGAACTCCCCGTCCACGTCGAGGACCTGCGCGGCCTCCCGGCCGCCGACCGGCGGGCCCTGGTGGACGGCTTCCTGACCGCCGAGCGGCGCCGGCCGTTCGACCTGGCCCGGGCACCGCTGCTGCGGTACACCGCCCACCTGATCGACGACCACGAGTGGTGGCTGACCCACACCGAGTGCCACGCCATCCTGGACGGCTGGAGCCACACCTCCGTGGTCGCCGAGCTGATCGCCCTCTACCGGGCCCTGCGCCAGGGCAAGCGGCCCGATCTGCCGCCCCCGCCGGACGTGCGCTTCGCCGACTTCGTCGCGCTGGAGCTGGCGGCCCTCGACTCGGCCGAGGACCGCGCGTTCTGGGCCGAACGGGTCACCCGGCACGAGAAGTTCGAGCTGCCCCCGGGCTGGGCCGGCACCGAGCAGGACGAACGCGCCCACATCGTCGACGTCGAGCACGAGGACCTGCTGCCCGACCTGCGGCGGCTCGCCGCGAGCGCCGGCGCGTCCCTGAAGAGCGTGCTGCACGCGGCCCACCTGGCGGCCCTGGGCATCGCCGCCGGACGCACCCGGTTCTTCACCGGCCTGGTGACCAACGGCCGCCCCGAACGGGCCCGCGGCGACGAGGTGATGGGGCTGTACCTCAACACCGTGCCCTTCCCGGCCGACCTGTCCGCACCCACCTGGCGGGCCCTGGTCGCGGATGTCTTCGCCGGCGAGGCCGACCTGTGGCCGCACCGCCGCTACCCGATGCCGGCCATGCGGCGGGCGTGGGGTTCCGACGCGCCGCTGGTCGAGGCCGCGTTCGGCTACCTGGACTTCCACGTGCTCGACTGGGAGTCCGGCGACATCGGCATGGTCGACGACTTCAGCCCGAGCGAACTCGGCCTGGAGGTCTGGACCTTCCCCGGCGTGCTGCGCCTCGGCGCCCGGCCGGCGGTGGTCGGCCGCCCGCACCTCGCCCTGCTGGGCCGGATCTACCGCCACGTGCTGGAGTCCATGGCCGCCGACCCCGAGGCCGACCCGCGCGCCCTCACCCTGCCGCCGGCCGACCGCGCGGCGGCGCTGCGCGCCGGGCTCGGCGCCGAACCACCGCTCCCCGAGGAGGGGTCGGTCCACGGTCTGGTGGCGCTGCAGGCCCGGCGGACCCCGCACGCGACGGCGCTGCGCCACGGCACCCGGACCGTCGGGTACCGGGAGCTGGACGACCGGGCCGCCCGGCTCGCGCACCGGCTGCGGACCCTCGGCGTCGGGCCCGACACCGTCGTCGGGCTGCACCTGCCGCGCACCCCGGACCTGGTCACCGCGCAACTGGCGGTCCTCAAGGCGGGCGGCGCCTTCCTCTCGCTCGACCCGGCCTACCCGGCCGAGCGCCTGCGGCACATGGTGACCGACGCCCGCGCGGCGGTCCTGCTCACCACCCGCGAGCTGCGGCCCGCCCTGCCCGCCGGAACACCCGGAACGGTCGAGGTGCTCGACCCGGACGCGTACGCCGCGCTGCCGCCGTACACGCCCGAGGGCCCCGCCGACCCCGACTCCCTCGCCTACCTGATCTACACCTCCGGCTCGACCGGCCGGCCCAAGGGCGTCGGCGTCCCGCACCGGGCCGCCCTGAACCTGCGTCAGGCCCAGTGCGGCCCGCTCGACGTGCGGCCCGGCGACCGGGTGCTCCAGTACGCCTCGCCCAGCTTCGACGCGTACGTCTGGGAGCTGCTGATGACGCTCACCCACGGCGCCGAACTGGTGCTGCCGCCGCCGGACACCGACCCCGGCGACCTGCGGCAGCAGTCCGCCCTGGTCACCCACATGACCCTGCCGCCGTCCCTGCTCTCCCAGCAGGACCCGGCCGACTTCCCGCAGCTGCGGGTGCTGGTCTCGGCAGGCGAGGCCTGCCCGGCCGCCCAGGCCGCCCGCTGGTCGCGGCACGCCACCTTCGTCAACGCCTACGGCCCGACCGAGACCGCCGTCTGCGCCACGCTCACCCCGGTCACCACCACCGGCGAGGACGGGCCGGGGGGGGGGGGGGGGGGGCGCGGCGCGGGGGGGGCGGGGGGGGGGGCCGCGCCCGCGTCGACGCCGCCGCGCCGGCGCGGGGGGCGGCGG
>NZ_JBHWBZ010000002.1:34739-36715 GCF_042735475.1 Kitasatospora sp. NPDC059577
CGCCACCCAACTTTCTACAACCCATCCGCCCCCCCCGACCCCGCCGTCTGCGACCCCAACACCCCGCAACCCACACCCGGCGAGTCGGGGCCCCCCGCGCGCGCCCCCCCCCTCGCCGGGGTGTCCGCGTACGTCCTCGACGACGGCCTGCGGCCGCTGCCGGACGGCGTGCGCGGCGAGCTGTACGTCGGCGGCGACGGCGTCGCCCGCGGCTACCTGAACCGCCCGGGGGCCACCGCCGCGGCGTTCGTCCCCGACCCCCACGGCGGCCGGCCCGGCGCGCGGCTCTACCGCACCGGGGACCTGGTGTCCCGCTCGGCCGACGGCACCCTGCAGTACCACGGCCGCCGCGACCACCAGGTGAAGGTGCGCGGCCTGCGGATCGAGCCCGGCGAGATCGAGGAGTTGCTGCTCGGCCACCCCGACGTGGCCGCCGCCGCGGTCACCGTGCACCGCGCCCCCGGCACGGACGCCACCCTGGTCGCGTACACCAGGGCCGTGCCCGGCCGCACCGCCGACCCGGCCGAACTGCGCGAACACCTGCGCGGCCGGCTCCCGCAGGCCCTGCTGCCGACCCACTACCTCGCCGTGGCGGACTTCCCGCTCAGCCCGACCGGCAAGGTCGACCGGGCGGCGCTGCCCGCACCGGACGGCCTGCGGCCGCGGCTCGGCGCGGCGTACACCGCGCCGTCCACCGACCTGGAACGGGCGCTCTGCGAGGCCTGGGGCGAGGCGCTCGGGGTGACCGGGGTCGGCGTCCACGACGACTTCTTCGACCTGGGCGGGCATTCGCTGGCGATGATGCGGATCGTCGCCACCGTGCGCGCCCGGCACGGCCTGGAGCTGCGCTTCCGCTCCTTCATCGAACACCGGACGGTCGCCGGGCTGGCCGCCGAAATGGAGTCCAGGGCGGCCGGCGCGGCGGACGCGGTGGAGGGGACCGGCGCGACCGGCGGCGCCCTGGTCTGGATCCGCGAGGGAGGCACCCGGAACCCGCTGTTCTGCGTCCACCCCGGCGGCGGCAGCGCGCACTGGTACCTGCGCCTCGCCCCGCACCTGGACCCGGACCTCCCGGTGGCCGCCTTCGAGTGGCCCGGCCCGCACGACGGCGCGACGGCGCCCGGCGCCGAGGAGATGGCCGGGCGCTACCTCGCCGAACTGCGCCGGGCCCAGCCCGCCGGCCCGTACCGGCTGTTCAGCTGGTGCGGCGGCAGCGGGATCGCCTCCGAGCTGGCCCACCGGCTGGCGGAGGCCGGCGAGGAGGTCACCTTCCTGCTGCTCGACCCCGGGCTGGACGCCCACCGGCGGGCCGAGGGCTGGCGGGAGTTCGCGCTGATCCGGCGGCTGGAGCAACTGACCGCCGAGCTGGCGCGGGGCGGAGCGGCCGCCGACACCCCGGCCCGGCGGCAGGAGGTCCTGGAGCTGCTGGACCACCTGGTGGACGACGTCGACGAGGAGACCGGGATCACCCTGCCCGAGGAGGGCATCGGCGAGGTCTGGCCGCGCGAGGCGCGGATCTGGCGCGAGGTGATGGAGATGGACCTCGCCTACCGGCACCGCCCGTTCGCCCTCCACCTGCACCTGATCGCCAGCGACGAACTGGCCCAGGGGCGCCACGAGGTGTCGTACGGCCAGGAGTTCGCCGACTACCAACGGCGCTGGCGCGAGCTGGCCACCGGTGGCGTGACGGTCCACCGGGTCGGCGGCGACCACTTCGGCGTCATGAAGCCGCCGCACGTGTCCGACCTGGCGGGGGTGATCGAGCGGGTGATCGGCGCGGACGGCCGGGAGTAGCCGGACGCCTCCGGTGGGGCCGGGAGCGGGCGGTGGGGCGGCCGGGGACGGCGGTGGGGCGCCGGGCGGGGACGGCGGTGGGGCGCCGGGCGGGGACGGCGGTGGGGCGCCGGGCGGGGACGGCGGTGGGGCGCCGGGCGCCCACGGCGCACAGCCCCCGCGGTCGGTGCCCCCCACCCCGC
>NZ_JBHWBZ010000002.1:36724-38391 GCF_042735475.1 Kitasatospora sp. NPDC059577
GGGGGGGGGGGGGGGGGGGGGGGGGGGGGGGGGGGGGGGGGGGGGGCGGGGGGGGGCGGGGGGGGGGGGGCGGGGGGCGGGGCCCCCCCCGGACCGGTCTCAGATCAGCCCCGCCCGGACGGCGTGCGCCACCGCGTGCGCCCGGTTGCGGACCTGCAGTCGCGCCATCAGGTCGTACAGGGCGTTCTTCACGGTGTGCTGCGAGCAGGACAGCGCCCGGGCGATCGCGGCGTTGTCGTGGCCCTCCGCCACCAGGGCGAGCACCAGGGACTGCCGGGCGGTCAGCGGCGTCCCGGGGCGTCGCGCTCCGGACTCCTCCGCCCCGGCCGGGAACAGTCGCAGCACCACACCCTGCGGGATCATCCCCTCGCCGTGCCGCGCGGTGCGCAGCGCGGCGGCGAGCCGGTGCGGACCGGTGTCCGTGGCGCGCAGCATGGTCCGCGCGCCGGAGCGCACGGCCCGCAGCACACCGCCCGCCGTGAACCGCTCGGCCACCAGCAGCACCGCCGGACCGGCCCCCGACCGCACCGACGGTGGGCAGACGCCGAGGGCCTCCTCGACCGTCCCGCCGACGGCGACCGTGACCGCGCCCGGTGGTCCGTCGACGGGGCGGCTGCCGAGCACGTCCACGCCGGCCCGTCTCAGCGCGTCGGCCAGGGCCTCGTACCCGGCGGGGTCGGTGGCCCGGAGGTACGCGCGCAGCCGGTGGCCCGCCGGCGCACGGTCGGCCGGCGGGGGCGGGCACCCCGGGCCGGCCGGTGTCCCGTTCCACGGCCCGGTCTGCACCTCCGCGACCGCCGCGCCGGTCACAGCAGGCCCCCGCGCAGCGCGAAGGCGACGGCGTGGGCGCGGTTGCGCAGCCGGAACCGCTGGGTGATGTCGCGCAGCACGGTCGTCACGGTCCGCACCGAGTAGCAGAGTTCCCGGGCGATCTCCTCGGTCTCCCGGCCCTCCGCGACCAGCCGCAGCACGGTGCGCTCGCGGTCGCTGAGGCCGGGGCCGTCGGCGTACGGCCGGGCGGTGTCCTCCCGGTGTTCCAGCAGTTCGTCGAGCAGGTCGGCCGACATGGTGCAGTCGCCGCCGGCGGCGGTGAGCACGGTGCGCACCAAGCGGTCGGTGGTCACCTCGCGGCGGCGCAGCAGTCCGGCCACGCCCGCGGTGATGGCCTGGCGGGCCTCGGCGGCGACCAGTTCGGTGGCCACCAGGACCACCTCGGGCCGCTGTTCCTGCTCGCGGGTGGTGGTGACCAGGTCCAGGGCCCGGCGGTCCACCTGGTCGACGATCACGACGGCGACCCCGGCGGGCTCGTTCGGGAGCGCCAGCGCGACCTCCGGGCTGTTGCCCAGGGTGCTGGCGGCTCCCGCCTCCAGGACGGGATCCAGTGCGACTACGCTGACGGACAGGGCGTTCCCCATAGAGCGGCTCCTCGATCGACGCGCGGTGAGTCCTCCTGGGCCTTGAGCATCGGTCGAGCCCGGCTGGAGCCGCATGGGGGATCCGCCCCCGCATTCCGCCCACGCCCGAGGCCGCCTGCTCCACCGCCCCGGCCCGACGGTTCCCGCGTCCTGCCGGAGGGCGCCCGCACGCCGCGCGGCCCCCCGGGGGCGGGGCCCCCCCGCCCCCGGCGCCCCGCGGGGGGCGCCCCCCCCGGGTCGCGCGATGAAAAA
>NZ_JBHWBZ010000002.1:38401-69373 GCF_042735475.1 Kitasatospora sp. NPDC059577
CGGACCGGGCCGGACACAGAGAGCGGCTCCTCGCTCGACGCGCGGTGAGGCCTCCGGGGCCCTGCGCATCGGACGACCCCGGCTGGAGCCGCATGGGGGCGTCGCCCCCAGGTTCCCGGTACCGCCGGGCCGGGTGGTGGGGTGTCAGCCCCGGTGCCGGCCCCGGAGTCAGCCCCGGTGTCAGCCCCGCGACGTGCTCCCGCAGAGGCCGCGGCTGTAGTCGACGGTCGCGGCAGCCTGCGAGTACTGCCACTGCGGGGCGAGCAGCCGCTGGTCGAGCTGGGCGGCGGCGGTGCGGTCCTCGACGACGTAGCCGAAGTCCTGCAGCCAGGCCGGGTAGAGGTTCTTGGAGCCGATGAAGAAGGCGGATCCGTCGACCGAGACCAGCTTGTGGTGCAGCGCGTACGGGTGGCCGTCGGCCCAGGTGGAGGTGGGGGCGGCGCGGAACGGGGCGAGCTGCAGGTTCTCGCACATGGTCGTCGCGGCCCGGGCCGGGTCGCCGAGGCGGGCGGTGAGGCGGGCGACGAGGGTGTCGCTGATCTCGTTCAGGGACTTGATCTGCGAGTAGCCGCCGCTGCCGACCGTGCCCCGGTTGCCGGGGTCGCTGACCACGATGCGGACCTTGACGCCCTCGGCCATCTTGGCGGCGAGCAGGTCGAAGAGCCGCACGTCGTAGCGGGGCAGCGGCGGGCAGGTGCCGGTCACGTCCTGCTGGGAGATGTCGATCCGGCTGCCGGCGCTCGCGACGAGCGCGCGCAGGGCGGACTCCTCCGGGTTGACGGTCGCGTAGTCGCGGTCGGCGTTGGTGTTGTCGTGCAGGCCGATCGGGCCGCAGGTGAGGTCGTCGGGGGTGGGCACCGGGCCCGGGCGGTAGCCGGAGGCGGTGTCCTTGCTGCGGATCCCGACGCCCAGGCCGCCGACGGCGAGGACCGGCAGGCCGCCGGTGGCGGGCACCCGGTCGGCCGGCGGGTTGCTGCGCTTCTCCAGGTCGGGGGTGCAGGCGGCGCCGTTGGTGGAGGCGAACCAGGCGGCCGAGAACACCCCGGTGTTGCGGCAGGTCCAGTCCCACAGGGTGTCGAGGTAGGCGCCGGCGGAGGCGGCGGCCGGGCCGTTCAGCGCGAGGTCGACGTCGCTGACCGGGTGGGTGGTGTCGAGGTAGTCGTTCTTCCAGTTGTTGATCCCGCCGGTGATGACGCTCTGCCCGTCGACGACCAGCAGCTTGGAGTGGTTCCAGGAGAGCGCGGTCTTGGCGGTGGTCATCGAGGCGACTTCGAGGGTGACCCGGCCGGCGGCGTCGCCGAGCCTGGCCACCAGGTCGTCCCGGTACTTCGACGGGAGTGCGGTGATGTTGTACAGCGGCGCGGCCCCGGCGAGGACCCGCACGTGCGGCGTGTTGCCGGCGGCCACCGAGGCCTTGAGGCCGGCCGCGATGGCGTCCTGGAAGGCGCCGTCCGGGAACGGCGCGAGGGTGGATATGTCGACGGTGCGGGTGGCGCGTGCGATGTTCTCGCGCATCTTGTCGAGCAGTTGCCGGGTGCCGGTGCGCTCGGTGCAGGAGGGGTCGCCCCAGCAGCCGGGGGTCTGCAGCAGCCAGCCGCCCGGGTCGTCGGCGGGCGCGTCGAGCCGGTTGCCCGCCGTGCGCTGCCACACCGTGCCCTCCAGGCCGGGGGACACCTGGCGCAGTGCCTGTTCCACCGCGTCCAGGTGCGGGGTGGTGCCGGTCTGCGCGGCCGGGGCGGGTGCGGGGGCCGGCGCGGGGGCCTGGTCGGCGAACGCGGGGGCGACGGGCAGCGCGCAGAGGGCGGTGGCGAGGGCCAGCGCCGGACCGGCGAGTCGGCGGCCGGAACGGCGGGGCTGGTGATCGTGCACGTACGGGTCCTTCATGAGGGGCCGGGGAATGTTCACCCGGGCATTACCAACGGATTACCCAAGGGTAACCTGAGATCGTGTCAGGATCCTGCCAACGCTGCTGCGCCGACCCCGCTCCGGCACCCGCCCGGACCGCCAGGAGCCTTACGCCCCAGAGGACTTGAACACGCCGGAGCAAGATCGAATTTCGCCCGGCGGCCGGGGCTGCCACCCCCACGGTGGCAGCCCCGGTCGCGGCGGGTGGCGCCCGTCTACGGGTAGGACGTCACCGTCGACGGGGCGGTCGAGGTGCCGGAGGTGGCGGCGCCGGTGGTGTCGATGACGTGGTTGTACTGGCCCTTGCCGCCGAGGGAGACGACCAGCAGGTCGTGGAACCGCACGCCCGCCCGGGTGGGCGCCTCCAAACCGTGGTCCATGCGGATGGTGGGGTCGACGTCGAAGTAGCAGTAGCTGCCGAGGCCCCAGCCCTCGTGGACGGCGACGTTGTCGTCGACCTTGTAGGCGGCGTAGCCCAGGGTGGACCCGTTCTGGATCGCCGCCTGGTTCGGGGCGTCGTAGACCTTCTCGTTCTGGAAGAAGACCGTGCGGCCGCGTTCGCCGGACCACTCGACGTCGTACTTCTCAAAGTGCTCGACGAACAGGCCGGTGCCGAGCACGTCGGCGCCGCGGACGACGAGGCCGTAGTCGGCGGGGTTGACGTCCCAGCCGACGCCGGCGCCGTGGTCGGCCCGCCAGATCCAGGTGTGGTCGACGATCACGTCGTTGCTGTTGACGACGATGCCCGCGGTGGCGGAGCCGACGCCGGCGCCGCCGACCCGGACGAACACGTCCCGCAGGGTGGTCGGGTCGGCGGCGTGGATGCCCTTGGCGCCGTCGGGGCCGACCTGTACCAGCACGTTCGACCGGACCGGTCCGGCGTCGACCAGCAGGCCGGCGAGCCGTACGCCGTCGACGTCGGCGACCTGGACGGCCGTCACGCCGTTGTCGGGCACGAGGGTCGCCAGGCCGAGGCCGAGCACCACGGTGTCGGGCCGGGTGATCGCGATCGGCCGGTCGAGGTGGTAGACGCCCGGGGTGAACAGCAGGTCGAGCCCCTGGGCGAGCGCCGTGTTGACGGTCGCCGCGGTGGCGCCCGGCTTGACGACGTAGAAGCGGCTCAGCGGGCGCAACTCGCCCTGGAGGGCGCCGTCCCAGGAGACGCCGCGCGCGGCAGCGCGCCCGGCCGGGACGAACACCTTGTAGTCGGCGCCGGCGAGGTAGAGGAAGGGCTTCTCGCGGGAGACGGGCGTGGTGTACGGCGGGTCGGGGAAGCTCTGCGCGGGTGCGCCCTGGACCCCGGAGAAGACCTGGTTCCAGACGCCGTTGGTGAAGCCGCCGATCGCGCTGTCGCGGGTGTACCACTGCTGCTGGGAGTAGTTGCCGAGGGTGCCGTCGATCCTGCTGTCGGCGATGTAGCCGCCGCTGGCCCACCCGTAGCCGGCCGGGGAGAGGTCGAGGCCGCCCCGGACGTGCATCCGGCGGAACGGGGCGGCCTGGGCGACGGCCCAGCGGTCGGTGCCGCTGACCGGGTCGAGGGCGAGGTTCTCGGCGGAGCGCCAGAAGTTCTGGGTCGCGTTGCCGTTGAACCAGCCGGCGTCGACGGTGACGTCACCGTTGATCGTGGTGTCGCTCCCGATCGGCGATCCTCGCCCCGCCACCGGTAGCGTCCCGCACCGACCCGGTTCGGCCACGGTACGAGGATCTGGCCACGCCCTCCGGTGATGGGGTCATCGGCGTCGAACCCGTGGAGCACCTGGCGGTCGCCAACGGTGTACGAGCGCAGGGCTGCTCCGAGTTCCACCACGGCTGCGACTTGGTCGCCGTGTCGCAGGGTCAACTGACGTCCGGTCTGGCTCACATGCACGTGTTGAGAGTGCGCACCGTTCCAGGTCACGGCGAGCAGGACGCGGGCAATCCCCGGAATCCTCACCCTGCGCCGCTGGAACGGATCTGCCGAACGGCCCTCGCCGGCCGTACCGGTAGTGCCCGAGCGCGGCACGCTCACCGAGGTCGATCTCAGCGTCCGCCGAGGGTGACCGGCCTCGGCCCGGGTCGGAGTCCGCGTATCGGGGGCGGGTCTTCCGACAGCCGTCGTGGTCGCTGCGGAGTCCGCTGCCTTGGCTCGATCGGGGAGCCCACCGAACACGGTGGCGCAGTATCCCTGCGGTGCGCTGCCGGCCTCCGTGGTCGCGGTCGGGGGGGGTGGTCCGTCCCGGTGACGCGACCTGATGAAGAGCCCCCACCTGGCGCGCCGGTCTGTTCGCCCACCGTGCACCGTGCTTTCGTTTGAGCTCCGTGCCGCAGAACGGCTCGTGCATCTGTTCCGAGTGCGTCCAGCGGCCGAGCCCCCGACCAGACCGCCAGTGGGCATGGCCGCGGCGTCCTTCGATAGGCCAAGAGGAGAGATCATGGTCGTGGGAATGGCCGCCGAGTCCCGGGGGATGCATCCGGACAGCACCGTCGACGCGGTCGACGCCGTTCGGTCCGGCCTGTTCGACCACATCGCGGGCGCCCCCTCGTACGTCGATGGCCGCCTGACACCTTTCCTCGGCTTCGTCACGGGCGGCTGAGTGATGTTGGAGGACCACGTCACGCCCCGCCGGGTGGTGATCATCGGCGGCGGGTTCGCCGGACTGTTCGCCGCTCGCGCCCTGCGGCACGCACCGGCCGCGGTGACCGTGGTCGACCGCCGGGCTCACCACCTGTTCCAACCGCTGCTGTACCAGTGCGCGTCCGGGATCCTGTCGGAAGGCCAGATCGCGCAGCCGCTGCGTTCGGTCCTGCGCCGCCACCAGAACGTGAGCTGCCTGCTCGCCGAGGCTACCGACGTGGATCCCGACGCAAAGGTGGTGCACGCGCAGCGACCCGACGGCGGGGCTCTGACGTTGCCCTACGACGACCTGATCGTCGCCGCCGGCATGCGCCAGTCCTACTTCGGGCATGACGAGTTCGCCGAGCACGCGCCCGGCATGAAGACATTGGACGACGCCCTCGACATCCGTCGCAGGATCTACCGGGCCTTCGAGATGGCGGAGACGGCCACCGACCCCGAGGAGCGGCGGCAGTGGCTCACCTTTGCACTCGTCGGGGGCGGTCCGACGGGTGTGGAACTCGCGGGCCAGATCAGGGAGATCGCCGGCCTCACGCTCGATCGGCAGTTCCGGTCGATCGACTCCGCCCAGGCACGGGTGCTGCTCTTCGAGGGATCTGACGCGGTGCTGGGCGCCTTCGGACCGCGCCTCGCCGCCCGTGCGACCCGGACCCTGCAGGACCTCGGCGTGGAGATCCACCTCGGCACGATGGTCACCGATGTGGAGGCGGACGGGCTGACCGTGAAGGACAGGAACGGTAGTAGTAGTACGCGGTTCCCGGCGCGTACGGTGCTGTGGACGGCTGGTGTCGAGGCCCCGCCCATCGCCACCGCGCTGGCACGGGCCACCGGAGCGGCCCAGGACCGGGCCGGGCGCATCGCCGTCCAACCCGACCTGACCCTCGCCGGACATCCGGACATCCGTGTCACCGGCGACATGATGAGCCTCGACCGGCTCCCCGGGCTCGCCGAGGTCGCCATGCAGACGGGTGCGTACGCGGGCCGCGCGGTGCGTCATTCCATCGAGGGCAGGAAGAGGCAGCCGAAGCCCTTCAAGTACATCGACCTGGGTTCCGCCGCCTACATCTGCCGCGGGAGGGCCGTCGTCAAGGTCGGCAGGGTGCACCTCTCGGGAAGGACCGGTTGGCTGGCCTGGCTGTTGATCCACCTGGCCTTCCTCACCGGATTCCGCAGCAGGTTCGGCGCGGTGCTGAGTTGGGCGATCGTGTTCGCCCTCGGCTCGCGGCGCGAACGCGCCTTCACCATGACCGACCCGTCCGCGCCGCCCGATGCCCGCACCGGGCCGAGGGCGTCGTCCACTTCCTCCTGACGTCGCCCGGCCGGTCCGCGCCGGTCGTACGGCTGCCCTTCCCCACTCAGCCCCGCCTCACGCGGGCGGACCATCGAGGCGCACATGCTCAGCATCGCCGCCCATCTGGCGGACACACCTCCCCAGCTCCTGCCGGCCCGTGAGCAGATGGCCTTCACCCTGGCCTCGCACATCCTGCTGGTGCCGTTCGGCGTGGCGCTGCCGTTCATCACCGTGCTGATGCACTACCGCGCGCTGCGCCGCAACGACCCGGTGGCCCTGCTGCTGGCCCGGCGGTGGTCCGCGGTGATGGCGGTGCAGTTCGCCATCGGGATCATCACCGGCACCGTGCTGTCCCTGGAGTTCGGCCTGCTGTGGCCGGGCATGATGGGGCGCTGGGGCGACGTCTTCGGCCTCGGCTTCGGGGTGGAGGCGTGGGCCTTCTTCCTTGAGGCAGTCCTGATCGCGGTGTACCTCTACGGCTGGCGCCGGCTCAAGCCGTGGACGCACTGGTGGCTGGCCGTGCCGCTGCCGCTGACCGCCGCGATGGGGGCGTTCGGCATCATCGCGGCCAACTCCTGGATGAACACACCCCAGGGCTTCACCCTGGACTCCCAGGGCAACCCCGTGAACGTCAACGTGCAGCAGGCGATCTTCACGCCGATGTTCGGCCCCCAGTACTGGCACTTCGTGGTCGCGATGTTCATGACGGCCGGCTACGTGGTGGCCGGCGTGTACGCGGTCGGCTGGCTGCGCGGTCGGCGCGACCGCTACCACAAGCTCGGCTTCACTCTGCCGTTCACCGTCGCCGCGATCCTCACCCCGATCCAGTTCTTCCTCGGCGACTCCGCCGCGCGCGCCGTCTTCCACAAGCAGCCGGTGAAGTTCGCCGCCATGGAGATCGTCTGGAACACCGACACCCACGTGCCGGAGTACGTGTTCGGACGGCTGAACGGGAACGGCACGATCTCCGGCGGGATCAAGATCCCGCAACTGGACTCCATCCTCGCCGGGTTCAAGCCCAGCACCCAGGTGACCGGGCTGACCACCGTGCCGGCGTCCGACCGCCCCACGGCCACGCAGGCGACCATCGTGCACTGGGCGTTCGACATCATGGCCACGATCGGAAGCGTGCTGATCCTGCTCGCGCTCTGGTACGCCTGGCTGTGGTGGCGGCACCGGGACCTGCCGCGGAACCGGTGGTTCTTCTCCTGCGCCGCCCTGGCGGGAGTCGCGTGCCTGATCACGGTGGAGTGCGGATGGATCACCACCGAGGTCGGTCGCCAGCCGTGGATCGTCTACTTCAACATGCGGGTGTCGGAGGCCGTCACCTCCACCGAAGCCCCCGGGATCTGGACGATGCTCGGCATCGTCATCGTCCTGTACGCGCTCGTGTTCGCAGCCTTCCTGACAGTGCTCCTGAAGATGCGAACCCGCTGGCGCATCGCCGACGAAGGTGCAGCGATGCGGGGGGCGCTCGATCCCGAGACCGACACCCCCTACGGGCCCAGACGGGAGCCCGCACCGGCCGAGGCCGGGGCGGGGCACGGCGGGTCCGGCACGACGCCCGGCGGTGCCCGATGATGGCCGACCTCATCGCCTGGCTGCTGGTGATCGCTATCGCCGCCTACGCCTGCGCCGGCGGCACCGACTACGGCGCGGGCTTCTGGGACCTGTTTGCCGGCGGCGCCGGGCGCGGCAAACGGCCCCGCTGGCTGATCGACCACGCCATGGCACCGGTCTGGGAGGTCAACAACGTCTGGCTGATCTTCATCCTGATCATCATGTGGACCGGCTTCCCCGCGATGTTCCAGGCGGTCTTCGAGGCGATGTGGCTGCCGCTCGCCCTCGCGGCCGTCGGGCAGCTCCTCCGCGGCGCCGGATTCGCCCTGCGCAAGCCGACCCGGCGGATCGCCCAACGGCGCGTCTACGGCGCGGCGTTCGCGATCTCCTCGCTCCTCACGCCGTTCTTCCTCGGAGCGGTGCTGGGCGGCATCGCCTCCGGACGGGTGGCGGTGGGCACCCCGGCGTCCGCAGATGCCTGGGCCAACCCCACCTCGGTGCTGGCGGGCCTGCTGGCCGTCGCCGCCACCGCCTTCCTCGGTGCGGTGTTCCTGTCTTCCGACGCACGGCGGTTCGGAGCCCACGACCTCGTCGACTACTTCCGCCTGCGGGCGTGGATCGCCTTCGCGGCCGTCGTCGTCATCGCTCTCGCTGCCCTGCCCATTACCCGGAACGACGCACGGTACGTGTGGGACGGCCTCACCAGCGGCCTCGGACTGCTGATGGCGATCCTGGCCGGTGTCTGCGGCCTTGCCACGGTCCTGTTCCTCGGGCGTCGGCTTCACGGCTGGTCCCGCTATTCAGCGGTGGCGACCGTCGGACTGGCCGTGCTGGCCTGGGGCTTCGCCCAGCGCCCGTACCTCCTGCCGACCTCGCTGACGGTGTCCCAGGCCGCCGGGGCCGCACACAGCCTGCGGTGGCTGGGGATCGTGACGCTCATCGCGGTCGTGCTCGTCGTCCCGGCACTGGTGCTGGTCTACCGGCTCGACACGAAGGGCCGGTTGGAGCCGCTCACCGACTCCGACACCTCCTCTGCGGGGCTGCCCGGGGACAACCTCTGACATCACGCGCCGAACCGGGGTCCTGATCATCCGAAGGACCTGCCCGGGCGTGACGCCGCGCCCGGCGCGCAGCAGGGCCGGCCGACCGTCGCGGCAGACGCCGACTCGGCCGTCCGGGGGGCAGGTCAGCTGATATCGCCAACGGCAACGACCGGGGCGGAAGGAGCTCGGTTAGCGTCATGCGGGGGGCCTCGATCTTTGATACGGAGAGTGCTGATGGACCGCTACCCCCCGATCGCCGACCACGGCCTGGTGGGCGACCTCCAGACCGTCGCACTGGTCTCGTCCAAGGGCGTTTTGGACTGGTTCGCCGCGCCCAGGGTCGACTCGCCGAGCATCTTCGCCGCCTTGCTGGACCACGACCGCGGCGGTCACTTCCGGATCGGCCCCGACGCCGAGGACGTGACCTACCGCCAGCTCTACTACCCGGACACCGCCGTCCTGGTCACCCGGTTCATGTCGCCCGAGGGCGTCGGCGAACTGATCGACTGGATGCCACCCAATCCGTCCGGCACACCCACCGACCGCCACACCGTGGTCCGCGCGATTCGTGCCGTCCGCGGCAGTGTCACGTTCACGCTCGAATGCCGGCCCCGCTTCGACTACGGCCGCGCGACCCACGAACTCCATCTCGACGACCGGTACGCCGCCTTCCACTCCCCCGGCATCGCCTGCCATTTGCGTACCACCTTCCCGGTGGAACGCGCCGGCGACGACGTGGCCGGCACCGTGACGCTCAACGCCGGCGAGACCGCCGGTGCCGTGCTGACCGTCTGCGCCGCGGACGGCGCAGCGCCGCCCCCGGCGAACGAGGAGGAGCTCACCGAGGCCCTCTGGGACACCGTCAACTTCTGGCAGGCCTGGGTTCGCACCTCCAGCTACCGCGGCCGCTGGCCCGACATGGTGCACCGCTCGGCGATCACCCTCAAGCTGCTCACCTACGCCCCTACCGGCGCGCCGATCGCCGCCGCCACCATGGGACTGCCCGAGCAGGTGGGCGGCGAGCGCAACTGGGACTACCGATTCACGTGGGTGCGGGACGCCTCGCTATCGGTGCGCGCACTGCTCGATCTCGGTTTCGCCGAGGAGGCGGGTGCCTACACGCACTGGCTCAGCAACCGGCTCCACGAACGGCTTGAGCTGCCCGGCGAGCGGTTGCAGATCATGTACCGGGTGGACGGCGACCCGGAGCTGACCGAGGAGATCCTGGAGCACTTCGAGGGCTACCGCGGCTCCTACCCCGTCCGCGCCGGCAACGCCGCGATGGACCAACTGCAGCTCGACATCTACGGCGAGGCGCTGTACGCGCTGGCCGAGGGTCGTGAGGTAGGCATCCAGGCCGGCTACCGCAGCTGGCGGGCGACGGCGCGGATGCTCGACTGGCTCGCCGACAACTGGGACCGGCCCGACGAGGGCATCTGGGAGACCCGCGGCGGCCGCAAGGACTTCACCTACAGCCGGGTGATGACCTGGGTCGCCTTCGACCGGGGCATCCGTCTGGCCGAGCAGTTCAGCCGCCCGGCCGACATCGTGCACTGGCGCGACACGCGCGACGCGATCCTGAACCAGATCATGGCCAAGGGCTGGAGCGAGAAGGAGCAGGCGCTCGTCCAGCACTACGACGGTGACGTCCTGGACGCCTCGCTGCTGGTCATTCCCCGAGTCGGGCTGCTCGCGCCGCGCGACCCGGCCTGGCTGTCCACACTCGACGCGATGGACCGCAAGCTCGTCTCCGACAGCCTGGTCTACCGCTACGACCCCGCCGCCTCTCCCGACGGCCTGCGCGGCTCCGAGGGCACCTTCAGCCTGTGCACCTTCCTCCACGTCGACGCCCTCGCCCGCGCCGGGCGGCTGCGGCAGGCCCGCTACGCGTTCGAGAAGATGCTCACCTACGCCAACCACGTCGGCCTGTTCGCCGAGGAGATCGGCCCCTCCGGTGAGCAACTGGGCAACTTCCCACAGGCGTTCACCCACCTCTCCCTGATCATGGCGGCCAATACCCTGGACAACGCACTTGACGCGAAACTGGGGTCCTGAGTGGCCGTGGACCCCAGCACCGCGGCGGTCGGCGCCGCCGAGTTCCGCGAGCTGTACCGGCGGCTGCGCCGCAACCGGCCCGACGGCGCCCTCGCCGAGCTCACCCCGGAACGCGTGGCGGCAGCCGCCCGCGAGGTGCGGGCGGGGCTACGGGTCTCGCTGGCCGCACCGGTGGAGACCGGCCCCGGGCCGGACAACCCCGAGCCGGCCGTGCACCGGATGACCGGCGCGGTGGCCGGCCGGGTGCCCGACGAGGGCCTGGACTTCGCCCGTGACCACATCGCCATGAACGTGCACGGCGACGCCGACAGCCACCTGGACGCGCTCTGCCACGTCGTCTACGACGGCACTCTGTACGGGGGCGTCGACGCGGACACCCTCACAGCCCACGGGGCCGAGGCGCTCTCGGTGGACCTGGTCCGGGACGGCATCGTCGGCCGCGGCGTCCTGCTGGACGTCCCGCGGCTGCGCAACGTGCCCTGGTTGGAGCCCGGCGAACAGGTGGGCGCCGAGGAGCTGGCCGCGGCCGAAGCCGCCCAGGGCGTCCGGGTCGGCCCAGGCGACCTGCTGTTCGTCCGGGTCGGCCACCGCCGCCGCCGAGCCGAACGCGGCCCGTGGGACGCGACCAAGGCCCGCGCCGGACTCCACCCGGACGCCATGGAGTTCCTCGCCGAACGGCGGGTCGTCGCCCTCGGCAGCGACGGCAACAACGACGCCGCGCCGTCCCCGGCGGAGGGCGTGGACTACCCAGTCCACGTGCTCGCCGTCCATGCGATGGGCCTCCACCTGCTGGACTACCTGCAGTTCGAGGACCTCGTGCCGCTCTGCGTCCGGGAGCGCCGCTGGTCCTTCCTCTGCGTCATCGCTCCGCTGCGGCTGCCACGCGCCACCGGCTCCCCGGTCAACCCGATCGCCATCCTCTGAGGCTCGGATTCTCGGACGCACCGTGGAGGCCACCCGGCCCGCCGCGGGTCAGCCGCGACCGGCAGACACCACGTTCGCCAGCGGCTCGCCCGCGGCGTACCGCGCCAACTGGACGCGGACCAGCGCCAGCGCCCGTGGGCGGAAGGCCGACGTGGTGGCGGCCACGTGCGGACTGATCAGGGTGTTCGGCGCCGTCCACAGAGCGTGCCCCGGCGGGAGCGGCTCCGGGTCGGTGACGTCGAGCGCTGCCCACAGCCGTCCCGAGTGCAGCTCCGCGAGCAGCGCCGCGGTGTCCACCACCGCACCCCGGCCGACGTTCACCACGACGGCGCCGTCCCTCAGCCGGGCCAGGAGCCCGGCGTCGACCAGGCCGCGGGTCCGCTCGGTGAGGGGCACGGTCAGCACCACCGCGTCGGCCCGCGGCAGCAGGGACGGCAGTTCCGCCATGGCGTGCACCGGCCCGCGCGGAGCAGGCCGCGCCGAGCGGGCCACCCGGAGCACCTCGCACTCGAACGGGACGAGCCGGGCCTCGACGGCGGCACCGATCGACCCGTAGCCCACGATCAGGACCGTCCGATCGGCCAGCGCCGGACGGAAGCCCGCCGACCACCGCTGTGCCTCCTGGGCCCTGACGAGGTCGGGGATCCCGCGCAGGACGGCCAGCAGCAACGTCACCGCGTGCTCGGCCGTACTCGTGTCGTGCACCCCCCGGGCGTTGCAGAGCGTGACCTCCGGAGCCACGTGCGGCAGCAGGTCCTCCACCCCCGCGCTCAACGACTGCACCACCCGCAGCGCCGGCAGCCGTCCCAGCACGGGCACCGCCGCATCGGTGCGGGTGTACGGGACGACGAAGAACTCGACGGCCGCCAGAGCGCCGTCGGGCGGTGCCGGGCCGCGACCGTCCCACACGACGGCCGGCCAGCCCTCGGGCAGGCCGCCGAGCTCCGACAGGGCATACGGCAGCATCGCCCGGGCCCCGGTGGAATCGCCGGCCGCCATGCGGACCTCCCGTGCCCGGCGGCCCGGACCGCCTCGGTGTGCCCGGCGGCGGCCGGGCCTCCCCTGGACGACAGTGGGTACGACACCAATGATCCCGCAGCTGACGCAGGGAGGCCCGCGCACCATGGCCAAGCCCGTGCTCGGCAACCGCGTGGTGATCGTGATGGGCGTCTCCGCCAGCGGAAAGACGACGATCGGCCGCCGGCTCGCCGATCGGCTCGACGTGCCGTTTGCCGACGCCGACGACCTTCACTCGGTCGCGAACCGCGCCAAGATGGCTTCCGGACGGCCCCTCGACGACGCCGACCGCCGCCCCTGGCTGTCGGCCGTCGCCGAGTGGATCCGCACCACCGCCGAGCTGGGCGGCGGCGTCATCGCGTGCTCGGCACTGCGGCGCGACTACCGTGACCGGCTGCGCCCGCCGGGTGTCGAGGTGTGGTTCCTCCACCTGTCACTCGATCCCGCCGTGGCCCTGGAGCGGATCACCGCCCGGCGCGGGCATTTCATTCGCCCGGAGCTGCTCGACTCGCAGTACCGGCTCCTGGAGCCGCTCCAGCCCGGTGAGCCCGGTGCCACCGTGGACGCCTCCGGCAGCGCGGAACAGACCGTCCGGGCGGCGCTGCTCGCCCTGGCCCCGCCCTCCCGCGGCCCAGGTTCCCCGCACCGTCCCTGAGGTGCCGCCCGCCCGATCCGGCGGTAGCTTGCAGGGGACGGGACTTGTCCTGCCGAGGCGGTGGAGCGGTGATGTCACCCCGCCGTCATGATCACCCCCGGGGGCGGGCAGGCGCTGCAGGGCAGGCAACGACTCCAGATCGGAAATCCTCCGTGGCCGGCGATCAGCACTACGACGTCATCATCATCGGCACCGGCGCAGGCGGTGGCACCCTGGCCCACCGGCTGGCGCCGACCGGAAAGCGCATCCTCGTCCTCGAACGGGGCGACTACCTCCCTCGCGAACGGGACAACTGGGACTCCACCGCGGTCTTCGTCAAGGGCAAGTACCGCGCCCCGGAATACTGGTACGACAAGGACGACAACGCCTTCCCGCCCGAGGTCAACTACTACGTCGGTGGGAACACCAAGTTCTACGGCGCCGCGCTGTTCCGCCTGCGCCCCGAGGACTTCGGCGAGCTGCACCACCACGACGGGCTCTCCCCCGCGTGGCCGATCGACTACACCGACCTGGAGCCGTACTACTCCCAGGCCGAGCAGCTCTACCGGGTCCACGGCCGCCACGGGGAGGACTCGACCGAAGGCCCGGCGAGCGCCCAGTACCCCTTCCCGCCGGTCGAGCACGAGCCACGCATCCAGCAGCTCAGCGACGACCTCGAGAAGCACGGCCTGCACCCCTTCCACCTTCCGATCGGCGTCAACCTCATCCAGGACGACCAGGGCCGCGCGGTTCACGGCAGCGCCTGCATCCGATGCGACCGGGTCGACGGTTTCCCCTGTCTCCTGGGCGCCAAGTCCGACGCGCAGGTGATCTGCGTCGATCCGGCACTGGAGCACGACAACGTCACGATGATCACCAACGCCGACGTACGCCGGTTGGAAACCGATCCCGCCGGCCAGAGCGTCACCGGCGTGGTCGCCGAGCTCGGCGACGGCACCACCGCCACCTTCGCCGCCGACATCGTGGTGGTCGCCTGCGGGGCCGTCAACTCCGCCGTGCTGCTGCTGAGATCCGCCAACGACCGGCACCCGAACGGGCTGGCCAACAGCTCCGGGGTAGTAGGCCGGCACTACATGCGGCACAACAACCTCGCCCTGATGGCAGTGTCGAAGGAACCGAACCCGACAGTGTTCCAGAAGACGCTCGCCCTGCACGACTGGTACCTCGGCGCCGACGACTGGGACTACCCGCTCGGCGGCATCCAGATGCTCGGCAAGTCCGACGCCGACCAGATCCACGGCGAGGCACCGCGCTGGGCCGGCGCCGTCTCTCCCGACATTCCCTTCGAGGTGCTCGCCCACCACGCCGTCGACTTCTGGCTGTGCGGCGAGGACCTGCCGACCCCGGACAACCGGGTGACCCTCGACGCCGACGGCGGCATCCACCTCGCCCTGGATGAGAAGAACAACATCGCCGGACTCAAACGCCTGCGCCACAAGCTCCAGGGGATGCTGGGCAAACTCGGCATGCACGAGCACCACCTGCTCTCGCACAGCATCTACCTGCACAAGGGCATGCCCATCGGCGCCACCGCCCACCAGGCGGGGACCGTCCGTTTCGGCACGGACCCGAAGGCGTCCGCCCTCGACGTCAACTGCCGGGCCCACGATGTGAACAACCTCTACGTCGTGGACACCTCCTTCTTCCCCAGCATCGGCGCCGTGAACCCGTCGCTCACCGCCATCGCCAACGCGCTCCGGGTGGGCGACCACATCGCCGACCGACTGAGCTGAACGCCCCGACCGCACAGGAGAGTCAGCGATGACGACACGACAGATGGACGCCCTGGTCATCTTCGGTGCCACCGGCGACCTCGCCAAGTTGGAGACCTTCCCCGCGCTGGTGGGACTGGTCGAACGCGGCGTCCTCGACGTCCCGATCGTGGGCGTGGCCAAGGCCGGTTGGGACCTGCAGCAGTTCCGCAACTACGCCGAGGCCTCGCTCACCCTCAACGACATGGATCCCAAATCCCCTGCCGCGACCAAGATGCTCGGCCTGTTGCGCTACGTGGACGGCGACCTCGGTGACGACGCCACCTACGGCGCGATGTCCGAGGCCATGGGCACCGGCGGACGTGCCCTGTACTACCTCGAAGTGCCGCCGCCGCTGTTCGGCCGGATCGCCGAGGGCATCGCTACCGCCGGCCGGGCGAAGGACGCCCGCATCATGGTCGAGAAGCCCTTCGGAACCGACCTGGAGAGCGCCCGCGCCCTCAACGCCACCATGCACCAGCACTTCCCCGAGGACGCCATCTACCGCGTCGATCACTGGCTCGGACTCGACCCGGTGGAGAACGTCCTGTTCGCACGGTTCGCCAACTCCGTGATCGAACCGCTGCTCAACCGCACCCACGTCAAGAGCATCCAGATCACCATGGCCGAGGCCTTCGACGTCTCCGACCGCGGCCGCTTCTACGACCGCACCGGTGCGATCCGCGACGTGATCCAGAACCACATGCTGCAGGTCCTCGCCACCGTCCTGGCCGACCCGCCCTCCGGCCAGGGCCTGAGCGCCTGGCGGGACTCCAAAGCCCTCGCCGTCGCCTCACTCGGACCGCTGACGCCCGACCACATCGTGCGCGGCCAGTACGACGGTTACCTGGACGTCGACGGCGTCGATCCGAAGTCCACCGTCGAAACCTTCGCCGCGATCCGGCTGACCGCCGACTCCTGGCGCTGGGCGGGCGTCCCGATCCTCATCCGAGCCGGCAAGTGCCTCCCGGTGACCGCCACCGAGATCAGCATCCGCTTCCGGGGCGCCCCGCACGACGTGTTCGGCCTGCAGCCGGTACCCGCCACCAACATGCTCCGCTTCCGGGTCTGGCCGGAGACCCAGGTGGCGCTCACGCTCGCCGGCAAACAGCCCGGCGGCGGCTGGCAGGCAAAGCACGAGGAGCTGGCCTTCAGCGAGATCCCGGGATCCGACATGCGCCCCTACGACCGGCTCATCGGCGCCGCTCTCGACGGCGACCGCTGGCTGTTCGCCAGACAGGACACCGTGGAAGCCGCCTGGCGCATCGTCGACCCCGTGTTGGGCGACGCCGTCCCGGTTCACCCGTACGGCCGTGGCACCTGGGGCCCCAAGGAGGCCGACGCCCTCCTCACCGACGACGACACGTGGTACGACCCGGCCGGCTGACGCGGCCGCGCTGCTCTCCCGTGCCGCGGCCCGGCGGGCCACTGTTCACGGCAGTGGACCGCCGGGCCGCAGCCGCGGGGACGGGCGGCCACCGCCGCACTGTCTCGAGGGGCGCTGCGGCGCCCTGGCCCAGGCCGTAGGAGGACTTCGGATGGACCTGATCCACTTTCGGATGGTGACGCCGCCCTCGCTCACCCAGCGGACGATCGACATGCTGACCGCGAACAGCGACGTCCTCAACCTGGTGGTTTTGCGATCGGTGTCGAGCTCGCCGGACGGCGACGCGCTCGAGTGCGACGTCATGAAGGCCGCCGCGAACGGTGTGTTGGGCGGCCTGCGCAGTCTGGGGATCGACCACGCGGGGTCCATCGCCGTCGACGACGTCGAGATGATGTTCTCTCGGCACGCCGAACGGATCGAGGCCGACCAGCCCAGCACCCTCGTGCACACGCCGCTGTGGGCCGCCGTCGAGGCCCACATCAGGGCGGAGGGGACCTACCTGCCGTCCTTCTACCTGTTCCTGGTCATCGCCGGGCTCATCGGCGCAGTCGGCATCATGTCGAACTCCCAGATCCTCATCGTGGCCGCGATGGTGGTCGGACCCGAGTACAACGCGATCGTCAGCATGGCGCTGGGGATCGACCGCGGCAACCGCCGCCGGGTCCGCGAGGGCGCCCGCGCACTGACCCTCGGGTTCGCCCTGGCCATCGTCGTGACGCTGGGCTTCTCGGCGCTGTCGCGGGCCTTGGACCAGGAGTCCGATGCGTTCAAGCACGGTCTGCGGCCGGTGTCCCAGCTCATCGATACGCCCAACTTCTTCTCGCTGGTCGTGGCCGCACTCGCCGGTGTGGTCGGCATCGTCTCGCTCACCGAGGCGCGGGCGAGCGCGCTCCTCGGCGTCTTCATCTCGGTGACCACCATCCCCGCCGCCTCGGACATCGCCGTCTCGATGGCCTTCGCCGACTGGCACGAAGCCCGCGGGTCTCTGTTCCAACTGCTGCTGAACGTCGTGGTCCTGGTGATCGTCGGCGTCCTCACCCTCCGCCTGCAGCGGCGCTTTTGGCAGCGGGCCGGGCGTCGAGTCGGCGCGGAGGGCAACTGACCGCTGCGGGCTCCGTCCCCGGCCGCCCCTCCGGACGGCACACGCGGTCAGCCCCCGCTGCGTGCGCCGTCCGACCGTGCGGTCCGCGGCGCCGGCCCGAGGAGCACCAGGGTGTCGTCCTTCGCCGGCTCGGTGTCCTGTCCCCGGGTGACCGGGTCGAGTCGGCCGTCGGCCCGTACGACGAAGAGCAGCTCGTGGCCCGAGGGGAGCGGGTCGGCGGCGGGCTGCAGGACGAAACGGGCACCCTGCTCGTAGCGGGCCTGCAGTACGTCGCGGACGAGGTCCGAGGCGAAGAGCACCCGTCCGCCGGTGAACGGGGCGACGATGCCTTGGCCGCCGGGGGGCGGGCCGACCCGGTACACCGGGCCGTCGAGGCTGTCCTGTACGACCACCGAGGCGAGCGCGTTCAGATCGTCGTCGTCCGTGAGCAGCAGCGCGGTCGTGACACCTTCCAGCCGGGCTCGGGGATCGGTGGCCGTGGCGAGGAGTTCGCCCGCGGTCAGCTCCAGCCCCGCCTCCCTGATCCGGTCCCGCTCCCCGGGGTCACCGGCCCACATGATCACTTCCAGGCCGGCCGCGCGGAGCGACTGCCCGAGGTCGATCACCCACGGGGAGCCGCCCACCAGCAGGGGCCGCGAGCGTGCGGACGCGCCGACGCCCAGCCGGACGGCGACCGGCCGGGCGGTCAGCGCGTAGACCAGGACAGTTCCGACGATCACCAGGAAGGTGATCGGGAGGATCTTGTCGGCGCCGGACAGCCCCGTGGCGGCCAGTGAGGCGGAGAACGTCGCCGCGGTGGACGCGGCGACGATGCCGCGGGGCGCCATCCAGCCGATGAACGCCCGCTCCCGGGGGCCCACCTCCGTCCCGGCCGCCGCGACGACGGACACCACCGGCCGCACCACCAGGACGAGCGCCGCGACGAGCGCCAGCGAGGGAACCAGCACCGAAGCGACGGCCTTCGGTGCGACCGACGCCGAGATGGAAATGAACAGCAGGCCGATGACCAGTTGGACGACCGTCTCGAAGAACGGGCGGCGCGCAGGCATGTCGAACCCGGGCAGGTTCGCCACGGCGATCCCGGTGACGATCGCCGCGATGAGACCGGTGTCGTCCAGGACCATGTCGCAGCCCGCGGCCACCGCGACGACCGTGGCCAGTTGCGCGAGCGTGCCGAGCGTCCCGCCGAGCCGCAGCTTGCGCAGGGTCAGCCACAGCACCGAAACGCCCACCGCGCCACCGATCAGGCCGACGGCCATGCTCCCGAGGAACAGGCCGAACCGGAAGCCCTCCTTGTCCTGCGACCGGACGATGATGTGGAAGACGACGGCTCCCAGAATGCCGCCGAGGGGGTCGATGAGCGTCCCCTCCCAGTTCAGGACGGAGCGCACCCGGTCGGCCGGCCTGGCGTGCTCCAGCAGCGGGCCGACAACGGTCGGCCCGGAGACGACGAGGATGACACCGATCATCATGGCCACGCTGATCGGGACGTCGAACAGGGCGGCGACCAGCCCCAGACAGGCTCCGGCGGTGATGGGGATCCCCAGCACGATCAGCCGCGTCACCACCCTGCGGGTCTCGCCCTTCAGCTGCTGGGGATCGAGACCCAGCCCCGCGTCGTAGAGGATCACGGCCACCCCGAGCGACACCAGGGCCGTGAAGTCCGGCACCAGATTGGCGGGACGGACCACCTTGGTGAGCGCACCGGCGGCGAATCCGACCGGCAGCAGCACGATCAGCGAAGGGACGCGCAGCTTGCTCGCCAGGATCTGCGAGCCCACGGCGAGCGCGACGGTCAAACCGCTGCCCAGCAGGATCTGATCCTCGGTCACGACGGCCTCGTCCCTCTCGAATACGGAGAAGGCTTCGGCCGGCGTCTGCCCCACGCGTTCACTGCGTTTCCGGTTTGTCGGCAGCCGGCCCTGGAGGCGGCCCGAGGGGTGCCCAAGGCTCTGCGGGGTCCACAGCCGTGTTCGGTGCATGCCGTCCTGAGCAGGCGGACGGAGTCACACTCTCGGTCGAGGAGACCACGACTGGACGCCTCCTCCCTCCGTGCACCCGGTCGCGCCCGGAAGCCTGGCCACCACACAATCACCGCCCACGGGGGACAGCGCCCCGGAGGCGGAGGTCTTGCGCCACCTGGTCGCGAGCGTTTCCCCCGATCGGGGCGCGCTGCGGCCCATGGCCCAGCCACCGAGTTGCCGCGCGACCGCGCCCATGTCCTGATTGTGGCCGTACCGGAATCGGGCTGATGACGGCCCGGTCGCACCGAGACCGGGCAACGGTGTGAAGCGTGCGTGATCCAGTGCGCATTCGCTCGACGACCAGGGGAGACCCACGTCCCCGGCACACGGCATCAGGACGCGGTGCTTGCGGGCTCTCAAGGTGCCCGCGACGACGGCCGGCTGGAGGACAGAGATGGCGAAGCAGGCTCCTTCGGCTGCGGGTGGACGGAGTACCGCAGCGAAGGTCGGCTTCTCCCTGGGACTGGTGCTTCTTCTGCAGGCCGTGTTCGTGCTGTGCCTTGTCAGCGCCCAGCAACTGCTCGTGCCACGGAACATGCCGTTCGGCGTGGCAGGGCCGCCCTCGCCCGTGGTCGCCGAGGTCGCGTCCAGAACAGGGCTGGACCTGACCTCCTATCCGAACCCGTCGGCTGTGACGGACGCGGCCGAGCGGGGCGAGCTGTACGGCGCGTACGTCAGCGACGGTTCGTCCGACACGTTGATCGTGGTCCCGGCCAAGAGCTTCTTCGCCCAGACCGAGCTGGAGCCGGCGTTCCTCGATGCGGCCCACAAGCTGGGCCGGCCGCTGACGGTGCAGACGGTCAAGCCGCTCCCGTCCACAGACCCGGTCGGCGCAGTGACGTCGCTGTTGCTGCTGCCGCTGCTGATCGGCGGATACCTGGCCGCCGTGCTGGTCTACAAGGCGGCCCACGGCATCGCCGCCGCGCCGTGGCGTGGTGCCATCCTGGTCGGCTACGCGCTGGTGGGCGCGCTGCTGACCGACCTGATCGCCGGGTTGGGGATCGGCGCGTTCTCCAGCAGCCATTTCTGGTCGCTGCTGCCGTGCTTCTGGCTCATCACCTCGGCGGTGGCACTGGCCGCTGCCGGACTGCAGGCCCTGGTGGGCAGGATGGGCACCCTGCTCGTGGCGCTGCTCTTCATCGTCGTCGGCGGCCCGCCGGCCGGGGGATCGGGCACGTACCTGCTGCCGGTCTACTGGCGCAACATCGGCGTGATCTTCCCGGCGCAGAGCGCGGTCAACCTGATCAATCACGTGCTCTACTTCGGCGGGAGCGACATCTCCACCCCACTGATCGTGCTGTTCCTCTACGCCTTCGCCGGCATGGCCGTCATCGCCTGGTACGGCCGCATCCGCCCGGCCAGGGCAGCTGCCCGGGCCGGACGACCGGAAGCCGGCACAACGGCCCCGACCGACCCCACGCCAGCCCCACCCAACCGCCGGCGGGCGCTGGCCGGAATCCTCGCGGCGCTCGGCATCTGCGCCGTCATGCAATGCCTGTTCGCCACCAACTACATGAGCGCCTCGCACGCCCCCAAGGCCACCAACCTGCCGTTCGGCGCAGTCGGCGACTCGCCCGTGCTGGCCGCGGCCGAGAAGAACATCTCCCTGAAGGTCACCCAGTACCCGGACGAAGCCGCCGCCAAGACCGCGATCGACGAAGCCCGGCTCTTCGGCGCGCTGATCTCCTCGGGCACCTCGAACACCCTGATCGTGGTGCCGTCCATGAGCGACCTGGCACCGCTCGACCTCGCATTGCGGTTCGAGGAGGCAGCCAAAGCCACCGGCCAGACCGTGACGGTGCAGCCGTACGCCCCGACGCCGCTGGTGGCCAAGGACCCGTTCGGCCTGGTCCAAGGGCTCATGCTGGTCCCGCTGCTCATCGGCGGCTACATGAGCTCGACCCTGCTCATGGCCGTGACCGGCAGGGCGGCAGGCCGCTGGCGCGCCGCCCAGCTCGCCGGATTCGCCGTCGTGAGCGGCCTCGTCGTCGATCTGATCGTCTGCTACTGGCTGCAGGGATTCCCCAGCAGCAAGTTCTGGATCACCTGGCCCATCTGCACACTGATCGTCACCGTGGTCGCCGCCGTCGCCGCGATCCTGCAAAAGCTGCTCGGCCCCGTGGGCACCCTGCTGACGGTCGTCGTGATCATCCTGTTCGGCAACCCGTCCGGCGGCGGCGCAACCGGCGTGCCCTACCTGCCCGCCTTCTGGCGCGACATCGGCCCCTACCTGCCACCCCGCAACGCCTACATCCTCCTGCACCACACCATCTACTTCGACGGCCACGGAACCGGCCAGGCACTGACCACCCTGCTCGTCTACCTGGGCGTCGCCGCCGCCATCCTCATCGTGCTCGACCTGCGCCGCCCCGAAGCCACGGTGCCCACCGACGCCACCGAGGCCGCGGCCATGGCCGTCCCCATCGGAGCCACACCGTGAGCGCCCCGCGCTGAGGCGTCGCACGAGTGATCACGGCGGGGCTGTTCCGGGTCATCGCCGACGAGCAGCCGGAGAGCCTGGCCGGCGTGCTGGAGGTGATCACCGGCGGCGACGTCATCTCGCCCGCCTCGGTCCGCCGGGTCCTCGACCACTGCCCCCGCACCGTCGTGCGCTGCGCGTACGGCCCGACCGAGACGACCCTGTTCGCCACCCAGCACCCGTGGACGGCGAGCCGGGACGTGCCCGCGCCGGTGCCGCTCGGCCTCCCGCTGGACGGCATGCGGGCCCACGTGCTCGACGAGTCGCTGGCGCAAGTCGCCCTCGGCGAGACCGGCGAGCTCTACCTGGCCGGCGCCGGGCTGGCCCGGGGGTACGTCCGGCGGCCGGAGCTGACGGCGGAGCGGTTCGCCGCCGATCCGTTCGGGCCCGCGGGGAGCCGGATGTACCGCACCGGTGACCGGGTGCGCCGACTCGACGGCGGCCACCTGGAGTTCGTCGGCCGCACGGACGGGCAGGTGAAGATCCGCGGCTTCCGGGTCGAGCGCGGCGAGATCGAGTCCGTCCTGGGCGAGCACCCCGGGGTGGCCCAGGCGACGGTGGCCACCCGGGTGGACCCGAGCGGAGAGACGAGCCTCGCCGCCTACCTGGTGGCGGTGTCGGGCTCCACGCTCGACCTGGCGGAGCTGCGGCGGCACGCCGCCGACGCCCTGGCCGAGTACATGGTCCCGGCGACCTTCACCGAGCTCGACCGGCTCCCGCTGACCACCAACGGCAAGGTGGACCACCGCGCCCTCCCCGAGCCGGCCCTGCCGACGGCCCCGGCCCGGACCGGCCCGCGCACCCCGCACGAGACGGTCCTGTGCGACCTGTTCGCCGAGATCCTCGGCCTGCCCTCGGTGGGAGCCGACGACAGCTTCTTCGACCTGGGCGGCCAGTCACTGCTGGCGACCCGGCTGGCGAGCCGGATGCGGGCCGTGCTCGGCGTGCGGCTGTCCATCCGCGACCTCTTCAGGAACCCCACCGCGGCGGCGCTCGGCCGGCACATCGAGGAGGGGCCCGGCTCCCGGGGCAGCGCCCTGGATCCGGTGCTGCGCCTGCGGCCGACCGGTGCCCACCCCCCGCTGTTCTGCGTGCACCCGGGCGGCGGCATGGCCTGGTGCTACGCCGGGCTCCTGCGGTACGTGCCCAAGGAGCGCCCGGTCTACGGTCTCCAGGCCGACGGCCTGAATGGCGTGGACGAGCTCGCCCCGGACCTCGACGCGATGGTCGAGGAGTACCTCGGCCGGATCCGTGACATCCAGCCCGAGGGCCCGTACCACCTGCTGGGCTGGTCCTTCGGCGGCAAGGTGGCCCACGCCCTCGCGGCGCGGCTGCGCGAGGCGGGCGAGCGGGTGGCCCTGCTCGCCGTCGTGGACGCGGGGTACGGCAGGCGTACGGAGGCTCCGGCCCCGCGCGAGCTGGTGGAGTTGGCCTTCGACCGGCTCCCGGCACTGCACGAGGAACCGGGCGACGGACCGATCCCCCTGCGCCGGATCCAGGAGATCCTCGAGGCGCAGGACAGCGCCCTGGCCGGCCTGGAGGAGCAGACCCTGGCCGCGCTGCTGGACATCACCGCGAACAACCTGGAGCTGGGCTCCCTCGAGGCGCTCGACCACTTCGACGGGGACGTGCTGTTCTTCGAGGCCGTGGACCGGACCGGTTCCCCCACCGGCCACGCCGCGCGCTGGGCCCCCTTCGTCGGCGGCCGGTTCGAGGCGCACGAACTCCCTTTCCAGCACGAGAAGTTGATGGGGCGCGAGGCACTGGCGGCACTGGGCCCGGTCCTCGGCCGCAGGCTCAAGAACCTCTGAACGGACGCGATCGGTGTTGTGCTGGTCGCTCTGCTTACCGCTGTGCTCGCTTCCGTGCTCGCCGCCGCGCTCAGCGCAGCCAGACCGGCCCCCAGGCCAGCGACTGGCCGCCCAGCAGCGGATCCGCCTCGACCCGGATGCCCCGGACCCACCGTCGCCGGACTGCCAGACACCCGAGGATGTCGGCGGCGAGGCGCCGCATCCCCTCCCCTCCCAACGCCCCGAGCAGCTCGTCGGTCGACGGCGCACCAACCCGGTGGCGCCGTTCGAGCGCGGTGGCGTGGCGCACCGCCTCGGCGGCGTGGGCGCCCCACGCCTCGGCCACCACGGTTTCCGACGGCCGGTCGCTGATCCTCGCGATCCGCCAGTCGCCCGGCAGTTCGGGGACCCGGTACACCGCGGCGACCCGCTCCGTGCCCGGGCCCTCGGTGACGACCGGGCCCTCGGTAGCGGCCGGGTCGGGATCCACCGCCCACCGGGCGAGCAGACCGAGCGCCCCGTCCAGCAGCCAGTAGCCCTCCGTCGGCCCGGCCGCGGCCACCACCGGGCCGTCGGGCCGCGGGCTTCGGCCCGGATACGGCTCGACGGCCCGTGTGCGCAGTCCGTCGAGCACGAGGGTGAGCGCGAGCCGTTCGTCCGGGTCCTCCCGGTGCGCGTCGAAGGCCTGCCCGGGGACGGTGAGCAGGCCGCTCCACCTGCCCAGCAGCGGTTCCGCGGCCCGCAGCGCGTCGCCCGGCGGCGGCTGGTCGAACGTCAACAGGTCCGTGAGCGTGCGGATCCCGCTCCAGGACGGCCGGGCCGGCGCGCCGGCCAGGTGCAGCCAGTCCACCGTGCCGTCCTCCCGGTGCACGACCGCGGCGCTCGTGTCGGGGGCCCGTGCACGCATCTCCCGGAGCGTGTCACGCACCACCAGCGCCGTGTCGGTGAAGCGCGGCCGCGCCGCCGCGCCCCGGACGGCCTGCCACCGGTCGGCGCGCCGGACGAGTTCCTCGTGCAGCTCGCCGGCCCGTGCACCGGTCGGCCCCAGAACGACGAGGTCGGGCCGGAGGGTGACAGGTACCCCCTGTACGTGGGTGAAGCGCGAATGTTCCTGGTGATTGCGCATGCTGACTCGACCTCGACGACTGGATCCGCCCCCGCGCGTCCCGTACCCGGGGATCACCGGTCGGCCAGGCAGCATTCCTCCTTCCCGCCCCACCCGCGATCAGCCGGGCGGACTCGTCCGGTGCAGCGAGATGGCCTGGGCGGGGCAGAGCTCGCGGGCATCCTCCGCGAGTGCGGCCTCGGCGTCGGCCTCGTCCACCCACCCCGTGACCGGCGCGGACCTGCCCTCGTCGAGCAGCTCGAACACCTCGGGGGCGATCGCCGCGCACTGGCCGACGCCCACGCAGCGGACCGGATCGACCTCGACCCGGATCACCGGGCGCTCCGTACGGTGGCCTCGGCAGCCGCCAGGGCCGTCACCTCGTCCTGCTCGACCTGCGCGTTCCAGACGGACTTGGACGACTGCCAGCCGTCCTCGTCCATGCCGAGCCGCCAGTAGCCGGAGATCGACAGCAGCTCCCGGGGCAGCTCGCGCTCGACCCGCAGGTGGTGGCGGAGCTCCTTGACGAAGGCCGCCTCCCCGTGCACGAAGACCTGCGGGTCGCCGTCCGCGAACTCCAGGGCCGTCACCCGCTCCACCAGGAGCTCGCCGACCCGGCGCGCGCCCCGGTGCAGCCAGACGACCTCGGCGCCGGGCGACGCCGCCATCGGCTGCTCCTCCGCCTGGTCCGCGACCTCGATGAAGGCCACGGCCTTCGCTCCCGCAGGCAACGACTCCAGGGCTGCGGCGATGGCGGGCAGCGCGCTCTCGTCACCCGCCAGCAGGTGCCAGGCGGCCGCCGGGTCCGGCGCGTAGCCGCCGCCCGGCCCGCCGAACCAGACCGTGGCACCCGGAGCCACCGACGCGGCCCACGGGCCGGCCAGGCCCTTGTCACCGTGCTGGACGAAGTCGACGGTCAACTCGCCGAGTTCCTGGTCCCAGTGCCGGATGGTGTAGGTCCGCGTCCGGGGCCACTGGGTGCGCGGCAGGTTCGCCCGCAGCTCGCCGGGGTTGCTCAGGTCCTGGCCCTCGAACCCCGGCGCCGGGAACAGCAACTTCACATAGGCGTCGGTGTTCCGGCCCACCGGCAGGTCCTTGAGCCCCTCGCCACCGAGCACCACCCGGACCATGTGCGGCGTCAGCCGCTCGGTCCGCAGCACCACCCCCCGGCGGGCCGTCGACTTCCTCGGCTGCCTACTGTTCGCCATGACGTACGTCCTCACTCCTGGTCACCTTGCTGGCCAGGAAGAGTCTCGACCACCACGCCCCGGCCCCGGGAGATGAAGAAGAGGTCATGCAGCTTGCTGCAATGGCGGGGCGCTTTACACGGAAACTCGGCGGATTGAAGACTCGTAATCGCCAACAGGCCACCGGGGCCCGTATCCGAGGGGGATTGGAAAACCATGAAGAAACTCAAGTCGGTCATCGTCACGATGGGCATCGCCACCCTGGCCACCGCCGCGTTCACCCTTGCCACGCCCGCCGCACAGGCCGTGACCCCGGCCTCCGGGGCCGTCGCGGGCCAGGTCCAGCCCCACCTGGACGATTCGACCGGCTGGGACTGATGCGGATTCTTTCCGCCGGATGATCGACCTCGTCGAATGCACGGGTAATTGGGTTATTCGGCGACGCCAATGGCATTGCCACCCCCCGGAAGGTGTGCGGGTTCCGGGGACCACGCGTCCACCGCGAGGACGCCGTATGTGTGGGTCCGGGCCACCAGGGCCGTCCGGTTGGGGACGTGCCAGCGGCGGCTGAGCCGGGCGAGGTGGTAGTTCACGCCGTCCATGGGGAGTCCGATCTCCTTGCCGATCTGGGCGGTGGTGGCGCCCCTGGCGGCGGCCAGGATCCGCGCCTCGGTCGGACTCACCTCGGCGCGCGGCGCGGGCGGTGGGGCGGGCGGTGGGGCCGGGAGCTCGGCGTGGGTGCGCAGGGAGAGCAGCAGGTTGGGCCTCTCCTCCGCGGTGTCGCTCACCAGCGCGACGTTCATCTCCCCGTGCCGCTCGATGCCGCCGGCGGCCGTCCACGAGACCCGGGCGTCGTACTGGGAGCGGCGGTGCAGCCGGACGGCCTCGGCGAGCACGGACAGCGTGGCGCCGTCCCGGAGGGTGAACAGGTCGAGGATCTTCCGCTGGAGCAACTGACCGGTCAGCGGGCCGAATTCGGCCGCCATCGCCCGGTTGGCGAGGATGATCCGGCCGCCGTACTCGAACTCGACGACGAGGACGGCTTCGGCGTCGACGAAGAGCAGGACGACGAGCACACCGGACAGCCCGGCATCGCCCGCAGCCGATTCGCCCGCCTCGCCCGCCTCGCCCGCAAAGCCGCGGCTGCCCACCACGACCGGCCCATCTGAACGTCTGGCCCAACGAAGACCAGTCGCACCCACCCGCCCGCGGATACCCCTGTCCCGTCCGAACGCGGGCCGATCGGCATCCGCACACTGTTGCTCCAACACTGGTAGGCCCGCACACCTCGCCCCTGCCGCCCCACATCGCCACCGTCGCCCATGCGCTGAACGCTTACCACGACAGGACCGCCTACACGGTGTCACTGATTGGCGGGGCTACGAAGCCCTCCCCGGCCCACTCCGAGGCCGTGATCCACGTCGCGGTGATCAACGTCCCATGACCCGCCGCGTCAGCGGCGGGAGCACCCCGGCTTGGCGCGGCGCCCGAGCCCCGAGAGACAGGGATCAAGCGCCCGGCTGGTCTCGGAGCGTCGGCTGCCCGTGCGCAGGGAACCTTCGACAGTGGGGCGACGGCGGTGAGGGGAGTCACCCGGGCTGCGGTCGCCCGCAGACCGCTTGGCCAGCTCTGACGACCCGGCTCCTGGCTCTTCGACGGATGGTCAGCCACCGCAGCTCCCCGGAGGTCGAGTGTGCCTACTGCAGGATGTTGATCGCGCGAGCGATCACCAGCGCGCCGATGCCAAGGGACGCCACCGCTTCCATCATCATCAACAGCTTGGCCCACCGCTTGATCGCGGAGATGTCGGTGGGGCTGAACGCGGTGGCGGTCCAGAAGGCCAGCACCAGATAGTCGGCGAAGATCGGTACCCAGGGGGTCGGCACGTAGCTCGCGTGCTGCATCTCCGGGAACACCAATGATGGATTCGCATACGGTTGGTGTGCACGAGCGGCGGCACCACCCCGATCCAGGTCCCAGAACCACAGCCCGAAGGTGATGACGTTCGTGGCCCAGATCACTCCGCCTGTGGCCAGCAGCCCGACGGCATTGTTGGCGAACAGCTTGTTGTTGGTCAGGATGTCGGCCACCAGGTGGGCGGCGGCGAACAGGTTCGCCATCGTCATGAAGGCAATGGCGATGCGGGTCGTGATCCGTAGCCATGGCTTCTGGCGATCGATGCGGCCCGGGTCTCCGATGATCAGCGCAGCCAGCAGTGCGAGCATGACCACCGGGACCACCCATGGGGGACTCACCCGGTATTTCGCGGGCAACACCACGTGGAGGAGCGCGGCAACCAGAATCGCCAGCGCCACCGGCCACCACTGCTCACCCCGCGCGGCGGCCTGATCCGGCGTCAGTGGGGGCGGAGCAACCGGGTTGAGGCCTGATGCCATGCCCCATTGTGACCTCGCCGGTTCTGCCGCCGAAGCAGTGACGCGCCGCCTCTGCGGCGCCGGCAGTTCCCCTGGGCCGCACGGAAGCGGATGCCGTCGTTGTGCACAGTTGAGCAGTTCCGGTAGCTCACGACCTGCCGACTCGGCTCGTCCGTGGTTCGCAGAGAGCCGCGTGGATTCTGCTGGCTCCGCTTCCTCCAACGGACCGTGCGAAATGACGGATCGAGTGGCTGCAGGACCGTGTCAGCAATTCACCCCTTCGGGGAGGCATACCGTTCCGGCGTGGCACCGAATGAGTGGAATGGGTATATCTGTAGCTATCTGCGGTGATTTGCAAGCCGGCAGTATGCACTGCGGCTTGACGGGAGTGGCCATGACAACGAAGAAGAACGGCCTGACGAGTGGGAAGCGTCATGCAGGGGCATCCACCCGGGACCCGAGGCCGGCGGCAGGGCCTCTGAGCCGGGCGGACCGGGTAGCAGTGGGAAAGGACGCCCGCAGGTCGGTGCCACTGGAGACGCATGGAGAGTTCCGGCCGGGCAGATCGCGGGATCCGGTCGGGCTGCTGTTGAGCCAGGCGGCCTCGCGGGTGCCGGAACTCGTGCCGGTACGGCACGGACGCATGCTGGTATCGCCGTTCACGTACTATCGCGGGGCCGCACTGCCGATGGCGGCGGATCTGGCTGCCACACCTACCTCAGGCCTGCGGGTCCAGCTGTGCGGAGACGCGCATCTGTCCAATTTCGGTGCGTTCGCCTCGCCGGAGCGGCAGCTGGTCTTCGACGTCAACGACTTCGACGAAAGTCTGCCCGGGCCCTTCGAGTGGGATGTCAAACGGTTGGCCGCGAGCCTGGTGGTGGCGGGGCGCGACAACGAGTTCTCCGACAAGGCCTGCCGCAAGATCGTCCTGGCGGCAGCGAAGGGCTATCGCAAGGCGATGCGCCGCTTTGCGAAGCAGCCGTTCCTGGACGTCTGGTACGCACACCTGGACATCGAGGAGGCCGTAGCAGAGTTCAGGTCCAAGTTGAAGGCGAAGAGGTTCAAGGCGGCCGAGGAGCTTCTGGCCAAGGCCCACACCCACGACAGCACGCAAGCGCTGGGCAAGCTCACCGCCATGGTCGAGGGTCGGCGGCAGATCGTCAGTGATCCCCCGACCATCGTCCCCGTGGAAGAGATTTCCAGCGATGTGCAGGCCGATGCGATCTACAAGATGATTCACACCGTGCTGGGCAAGTACCGGCGCACTCTGCAGTCCGACCGGCGACACCTGCTCGATCAGTTCACGCTGGTCCAGATGGCCCGCAAGGTCGTCGGGGTCGGCAGTGTCGGCACTCGCGCCTGGATTGCGCTGATGGACTCCGGAGACGGCGTCGAGCCGCTGTTCCTGCAAGCCAAGGAGGCCCAGCCCTCCGTCCTGGTGAAGTATGCCGGGCACAGCGAGTACAGCAACCAGGGTGAGCGCGTCGTCGCCGGACAGCACCTCATGCAGGCCCAGAGCGACATCTTCCTCGGCTGGACCCGGGTCACCGGTGAGGACGGGGCGGACCGTGACTTCTACGTGCGGCAGTTGCGGGACTGGAAGTTGTCCGCACCGATCGAAATGATGCTCCCATCGGGCATGGCGGTGTACGGCCGGCTGTGCGGTTGGACCCTGGCCCGAGCGCACGCCCGATCCGGTGACCGGGTCGCGCTGGCTGCCTACCTCGGCGGCTCAGACCGGTTCGACCAGGCCATCGCCGACTTCGCCGAAGCCTACGCCGACCAGAACGAAGACGACTTCGCCGCCCTGCAGACTGCCGTGAAAGAGGGCAGGGTCGAAGCCACCACCGGAATCTGACGTGTTCCGTCCTGCGCCTTCCGTCTGATCTTGGGCAGGCCGCCCGCTCTGGCCTCATCCCCCTGGACTGAGCACTGCGGCAAGCGCCTGGACCTCCTCCATCGACAACCAGGAGGACGACACCAGGTCGAAGTACCCGAGCTCCGGCGCATCCGGCAAGCGGAACACCAGGGCGATCTCCGGCTTCGGCCCTCGCCCGGCCCTGGACGCCGCGCGACGTTGGGGCCACGTCGGTGGGCACCCGCACGGCGTCCCTTCGGCACCTGTCGTCTCCACGAAGCGGATGCCGTCGCACATGTGCATGCCCCGCCGCCCTCGCATGACCATCCTGGACGACAGGGAGTGGGCTCCGTCGACCGAGATCGTGAACTCGTCCCGTCCGGTCTGCAGGTCGTGGACATTCGTGGCCTCCGAAGCGGTCCGCGCTTCCGTCGCCCCGACCAGTGGAGCCAGGACCAGAGCCGCCTTCCTCGAAGCCGTGGCAATACGCCATCCCGGTTCTCCGGCAGGCGCGGCGTGTACCGGGCCGCTGCCCAGGTGGAAGCGGCCGAGCATCGGCCCGAACTGCGGATCGCAACGACCGCGTCCTTCCCGGTCGGTGGCGAGTGCGGCGGCGGACGTTCGAGCAGGGGACACCGAGGCCTCCGGGAATCCGGTGGTGCAGGACTCCCTTATGGTCCGGAGTACCGGTGACTTGGCGCGGCCGAGCTGCGCTGGTAGCGCGACGCCCGGAGCAGGGGTTGAGCTGTGGGGGGGCGGGGCGCCGGCCCCCCACCCCCCCCCACAACGGCGCGGGTGCCGGCGCCCCCCCCCGCGGGGTGTCGTTTAAACAACAGACACGGCCCCCCAC
>NZ_JBHWBZ010000002.1:69383-87981 GCF_042735475.1 Kitasatospora sp. NPDC059577
GGCGCGGGGCGCGCGCGCGGGGGGTCTCGCGCCGGGCGTTGGTGTGGGGGGGGGGGGGGCGGTCCTGGCGGCGCCTCGCCCCCACCAACACCCCCCTCGGCTCGTGACCGGCCGACCGCTCAGTCGGATCCTCCGGCCGGGGTCTCCGGCGGGGTGACCCAGGGATCCGGTTCGTCGAGCCAGTGGATCTCGATCCGGGCTTCACCGTCGAACCGGATCCCCCGGTTGCCCTTCGACACGACAATTCGTCGCACCAGGAGCCTGATCAACTCCCGTCGAAGTCCGTGACCGGCCGTCGCCCAGGCGCTCCGGATGCTGGCGTCCTCCAACAGCCAGGAGACCTCGAGCCGCTTCGGAGTCGCCGCTGCCACCCGTTCCTTCGCGACGAGCAGCGCCGCGCGCGCCTCCGCCTGTAGCTTGGGGAGATGGGTGTCGAAGGGCGGGTCGAAGAACCCGTCGGCCTGCTGCTGGGCCAAGCGCTGGACTACCCCTTCCGCAGCCGCGAGCGCGGCCACCGCGTCGGCGAGCTTCTCCGCGGTCTCCGGCTGCTGGTAGCCGCTCCACCGCTCGGCGGCGATGAGCAGCAGAGGGTCGTCGATGTCGGCTCCGTTCAGCCTGGCAAACCACGCCTCGACCACCCAGTCCTCGAGACCTGGCGCCTGATGCAGCCCGGAGCCGGGCAGTCCTGCCAGGCTCGGTGGCGGTTGCAGAACTGGTTCATTCCGTGAGCGGATGCGGCTCCGCGACAGCCCGCGCACCGCGTCGCGTCGGTCAGCAGATGACGCTTGCGGTTGTCCACTGCCTCCCGGCCGGCGAAGTTCCCTCCGGTGAGCTTTTGCCTTGCTCGTTCGGCGAGTTCGCGCGGGATGGGCTCGGCGCCGTCGGCCCAGACCCGCACCCGGTTCCCGTTCTCGTCCCGGTACGGGATCGGGTCACGCGGCTTGTTCGGGTGTTTGACCGTCTGCCAGCCCTCGTAGACGGGATTGTGGATCATGTAGGAGATCGTCGACACCGCCCGTTCCCCGCCCTGGGGCGACGGGACGGGATTCGGCCCGGAGTTCAGCCCCCTGCAGAGCAGGCGCCCGCTTATCCCGTCGGCGACACTGCGGAAGACGTGCAGGACGATCGGCCAGAAGGCCCCGTTGGTCAGCTTGCGGTCCTTGGTCGCCTCGACCCCGTGGGGCGGGCGGTTCGACCACTGGCCGTTCCTCAGCTGGTTCTTCTTGGTGACCCTGATGTTGTCGCTGAGTCGCTCCGAGTACTCCCGCGCCTGCTCGGCCCGGTCGGTGATCCATCGCCGGTCGTTGGGGTCCGAGCTGTCGAGTCGCTCCCAGTGGAAGATGACCCGGGCCTTCCCCAGCACCGGGCCGATGTCATCGATGCCCTTGCGCGTGAAGCGGTCGAGAGCGAAGCACCACAGGGCGGGCACCTCGTCATCGAGCACCGCGGCGAGGGCGTTGTCGAATCCGGGGCGGGCGACGTCCGACCAGGCCGACAGGCTGTCGACCCAGACCCGCCGGACACGGTAGCGGTTCCGCACGGCCCACTCGCGCCCCTCGGCCTCCTGGGCGCGGATGGAGGTGATGTCCCGCTTGTCGCCCTCCCGCACGACCTTGGACTTGCGAAGGTAGAGATCGACCTCGGGCCAGTCGGCCGGGTCCGTCGAGGGGCTCATGGTCGGTGGTTCATGGTGGTACGCGGGCATGGGACCGGATCCTCCGGGTGGACCGCGATTGGGTGCGGCCGTCGAATGAAAGTAGGTTCGACGGACTCCAGTTCGCTCAAGCCGCTCCAGGACGTCCAGGGCCCGTTCCGCTGGATCCCCAGCAGGGTGACCCTCCGGCCGTACCTGGACATCTGGCACACCGTGCCGCTCGGCCGCTACCTCGTCAACTCGCTCGTCGTCGCCGGTGGTTCGACCGTCTGCTCGGTGCTGGTGGCGGTGCTCGCCGGGTACGCGGTGAGCCGCTACCGCTTCCGCGGGCGGCGGCTGTTCACCGTCACCGTGTTGTCCACCCAGATGTTCCCGGGCATCCTGTTCCTGCTGCCGCTGTTCCTCCTCCTCGTCAACGTCCGCAACGCCACCGGGCTGCCCCTGTACGGCAGTCGGGGCGGGCTGATCCTCACCTACCTGACCTTCTCGCTGCCGTTCTCGATCTGGATGCTGGTCGGGTACTTCGACTCCATCCCCCCGCGACCTGGACGAAGCCGCCCTGGTGGACGGCTGCGGTCCGGTGCGGGCCCTGGTGCGGGTCATCGTCCCGGCGGCCCGACCGGGCATCGTGGCGGTCGCGGTGTACGCCTTCATGACCGCGTGGGGCGAGGTGCTCTTCGCCTCCGTCCTCACCGACGACCGGACCCGCACGCTGGCCGTCGGCCTCCAGGGCTACGCGACCCTCAACGACGTCCACTGGAACCAGGTGATGGCCGCCTCCCTGGTGGTGAGCGTGCCCGTCGTCGCCGGGTTCCTCCTGCTCCAGCGCTTCCTGGTGGCCGGGCTGACCGCCGGAGCCGTCAAATGACCGGACCGACCGGACCCCTGTCCCCCCGCCCGCCGAAAGGCCGTCCCATGACCGACCTCAGCGCCCTGCCCGCCGACTTCCTGTTCGGGGCCGCCACCGCCGCCTACCAGATCGAGGGCGCGGCGAACGCCGACGGCCGCGCGCCGTCCATCTGGGACACCTTCTCGCACACCCCCGGCCGGATCGCCGGCGGCGACACCGGCGACACCGCCTGCGACCACTACCACCGCTGGCCCGAGGACATCGCCCTGATGCGCTCCCTCGGGCTGGACGCCTACCGCTTCTCCGTCGCCTGGCCGCGGGTGGTGCCGCTGGCCGACGGCCGGGTCAACCCGGCGGGCCTGGACTTCTACGACCGGCTCGTCGACGGCCTCCTCGACGCCGGCATCGTGCCCTTCCCGACGCTCTACCACTGGGACCTCCCGCAGGCCCAGCAGGACCGCGGCGGCTGGCCCGCCCGCTGCACCGCCGAACGCTTCGCCGACTACGCGGCCGTGGTCGGCGAACGGCTCGGTGACCGGGTCACCCACTGGGCCACCCTCAACGAGCCCCTGTGCTCCGCCTGGATCGGGCACCTCGACGGCACGATGGCACCCGGTGTCACCGACCTCACCGCGGCGGTCCGGGCCTCCTTCCACCTCCACCTCGGCCACGGCCTGGCCGTGCGGGCGCTGCGGGCCACCGTGCCCGGCGCGCGGATCGGCATCGTCAACAACCTCAGCCCGATCGAGCCCGCGAGCGGTTCGCCGGCCGACCGGGCCGCCGCCGCCCGGGCCGACGGCCACGTCAACCGCTGGTGGCTCGACCCCGTCCTCGGCCGCGGCTACCCGGCCGACATGCGGGCCGAGTACGGCGTCGACCTGCCCGAACGCGCGGGCGACCTGGAGCTGATCGCCGCGCCGCTCGACTGGCTCGGCCTCAACTACTACTTCCGGCAGATCGTCGCCGACGACCCGGGCGGCCCGGCCCCCCGGTTCCGCCAGCTGCCCGGCCCGAACCGGCGCCACACCGCCATGCCCTGGGAGGTCCACGCGCCGGGCCTCGAACAGCTGCTGCTGCGGCTGACCCACGACTACGGTGTGCGGCGGATCTTCGTCACCGAGAACGGCTCCGCCTACCCCGACACCGTCGCGCCCGACGGCAGCGTGGACGACCCCGAGCGCGGCGACTACCTCCGGGAGCACCTGGCGGCCTGCGCCCGGGCCGCCGCCCGGGGAGCGGGACCGGCGGGGTACTTCGCCTGGTCCCTGCTGGACAACTTCGAGTGGGCGTACGGCTACGACAAGCGGTTCGGCCTGGTCCACGTCGACTACCCGACCCAGCGGCGCACCGTGAAGAGCAGCGGGCTGCACTACGCCGAGCTGATCGCCGCCCACCGGGGCCGGGAGCCGCAGCAGCCGGACCGACACGGCCGTTCGGGTCGGTTCCCGGCGTCGAACGGTTGACGGTCTCCGGGGGTGGGACGGGTGACTGGTCGTCGACCGCCTTCCGAGCGAAGGGGGCGGGCGACGGGCCGCCCCGCTCCCGTCCCCTCCCCCGGTGAGGAGCACCCGTGCAGGAACCCCCCGTGGATCCGGCTGCCGCGCCCGGCCCTCAGCCCGGCCCTCAGCCCGCCCCGCATTCCGGCCCGCATTCCGGCCCGCAGCCCGCCCCGGACGACGGTCACTACGGCACCGGGCTCTTCGCCCCCGACAGGAGCGGCGAGGGGGAACGCATCGACTACGGCGCCCTGGCCTACGACGCGGTGACCCGGGCCCGGCTGACCGCCCTGGGCGTCGGCCCGGGGTGGCGCTGCCTGGACGTGGGCGCCGGCACCGGGACGATCAGCCGCTGGCTGGCCGAGGAGGCCGGTGCCGACGAGGTGCTGGCCCTGGACCGGGACCCGCGCTTCGTGGACGCCCGCCCGGTCGACCGGCTGCGCACCACGGCCGCGGACATCACCGATCCGGCGCTGGCACCCGGCCGGTTCGACCTGGTGCACTGCCGGTTCGTGCTGATGCACCTGCCCGGGCACGCGCAGGTGCTGGCGCGCCTGGCCGACTGGGTGACGCCCGGCGGCTGGCTGGTCGTCGGCGACGCCGTCGACCTGACCACGGCGGACTCGCCGCAGGCCGTCTACCGGCGGACCATGGCCGCCATGTGGCAGGCGCTGCACCGGCGGATCGGCACCGACACCGGCTGGGTGACCCGCTATCCGCACCTGCTGCGGGGGCTGGGCCTGCGGGAGGTCGGCGCCGAGGTCCACGTGCCGCCGCTGACCCCCGGCGCTCCCGTCACCGCCTTCTGGCGCGAGACCTGGCTCAGCATGCGCGACGCCCTGGAGGCCGACGGCGGCCTCGCGCCCGGGGAACTCGACCGGGCCCTCGCCTACCTCTCCTCCCCCGAGCTCGCCGACCTCTCCCCCGGCCTGATCACCGCCTGGGGGCGCCGCCCGGCCGCGCGGTCCTGAGCCGGCGTCCCGACCGGGGCGCTGCCGCGCCTCAGGGCACCCGGGTGTCCGTGGTCAGCGCCGTCAACAGGGGCCCCAGGAACCGCCGTTCGAGTCTGCCCGGCGGCAGCTGCTCGGGCTCCACGTAGCTCTGGGCCAGGCCGCCCTCGCGGATCGCGATCAGCAGCCGGGCGACCTCGTCGGGGTCCGCGGTGAGGGTGCGGCCGGCCCGGGCCAGGTGGTCGGTGAGGGCGCGGGCGAGCTGGGCGCGCAGCCGGGCGTCGTGCCGGGCGAGCACCCAGGCGGCCTGCGGGTCACGGATGGCGTGCAGGGTGAACTCGGTGGTGACCAGGTACCAGTCGCGTTCGGCCGGTTCGACCTCGCAGAGGACCTCGACCAGCGCGTGCACGGTGAGGTCCTCGGTGGCGATCGAGTCGACCAGTTCGGTCATCCGCGCGAGGATCCGGTCGCTGTGCGCGTCGAACAGCGCGAGGAACAGCTCCTCCTTGCTGCTGAAGTTGGAGTAGAACGCGCCCCGGGTGTAGCCGGCCCGCTCGCAGATCTGCTCGATGGTGGCGGCGCGGAACCCGTGTTCGGCGAAGGTCTCCAGTGCGGCCTGGAGCAGTGCCGCACGGGTGCGCGGTCGTCGCTTGGTCTCACCCTTGGGCATCGGCGGCATCCCGGTCCACTCGGTTCACTCGGTTCACCCTGCTCGGTCGGATCCATCGGATCCCTCGGATCCGCACGCGTGTCGCCCGGATCCGCACGCGGATCGGATCCATTGTCGTATCGGATACAGCATTGTATCTTCTGGGGCCATGAGCACCCCACCGCCTTCCGGCGCGGGCACCCCGCTGCCCGCCTCGCTCGCCGCCGCCGTCGGACCGCTGCCCGCCGGAGTCACCCTGCCGCTGCCGCCGAGCTTCGAGTCGGTGGCCGCCGAACGCCAGTACCGCAAGGAGCAACTGGCCGCCGGATTCCGGCTGTTCGGCCGGTTCGGCTTCTCCGAAGGGGTCGCCGGGCACATCACCGTGCGCGACCCGGAGCACCCCGACCGGTTCTGGGTGAACCCGTTCGGGATGCCCTTCGGCATGATCAAGGCCTCGGACCTGCTCCTGGTCGACCACGAGGGCACCCTGCTGCACGGCAGCCGGCCGGTGAACCGGGCCGCGTTCGTGATCCACTCCCAGGTGCACGCGGCCCGCCCCGACGCGATCGCGGCCGCCCACGCGCACTCGCTGCACGGGAAGGCCTTCTCCAGCCTCGGCATCAGGCTCGACCCGCTCACCCAGGACGCCTGCGCGTTCTTCGAGGACCACGGGCTGTACAGCGACTACCGCGGCGTGGTGAACGAGGTCGACGAGGGCAAGCGGATCGCGGCCGCGCTCGGCGCGCACAAGGCGGTGATCCTGCAGAACCACGGGCTGCTGACGGTCGGCGGGTCGGTCGCCGAGGCGGTCTGGTGGTTCGTCACGATGGAGCGCTCCTGCCAGGCCCAGCTGCTCGCCATGGCGGCCGGCACCCCGAAGCACATCGACCGGGAGACGGCGCTGATCACCCGCGGACAGGTCGGCAGCGGACTGGCCGGCTGGTTCCAGGCGCAGCCGCTCTTCGAGCAGATCGGCGCGACCGACCCGGACCTGGCCGGCTGACCCGGCCCACCCGGACCGACTCGGCCCCACCCGGCCCCACGCCACTGGGCCACCGGGCCACCGGGCCACCCGCACCCGCACCCGCACCCGCACCCGCACCCGCCGACCACACCCACCCGCCACGAGCCGCACCAGCCGGCCGCCGGAAGGACGTCACCAGTGAACAGGGCACCGCGGATCGCGGTCTTCGGCGCCGGCAGCATCGGCTGCCACCTCGGGGGCATGCTGGCCGCCGCGGCGGACGTCACGCTGATCGGCCGGCCGGCGCCGATGGCCGCCGTCGAACGGGACGGGCTGACCCTGAGCGGTCCGGGCCGCGCCCGGCGGGAGGTGCGCGGGCTGACCGTCGCCACCGGCGCGGCCGCGGCGGCGTCGGCGGACTACGTGCTGGTGACCGTCAAGTCCGCCGACACCCGGGCGGCCGGGCGCGAGCTGGCGGGCCGGCTGGCGCCCGGCGCGGTCGTGATCAGCTTCCAGAACGGCCTGCACAACCCCGAGGAGCTGCGGGCCGGGCTGCCGGCCCACCGGGTGCTCGCCGGGATGGTCCCGTACAACGTCGTGCGCAGCGGCCCGGCCGCCGTCCACCAGGGCAGCGGCGGTGCGCTCCTGGTCGAGGACGCCCCGCAGGCGCGCCGGTTCGCGGCGGCGGCCCGGGCCGGCGGGCTCGCGCTGGCGCTGCACCCGGACATGCCCGGCGTGCAGGCCGCGAAGCTGCTGATGAACCTGAACAACGCGGTGAACGCCCTGTCCGGACGGCCGCTGCGCGAGGAGCTCGGCGCCCGGGCGTACCGTGCCTGTCTGGCCCGGTGCCAGCGGGAGGCGCTCGCGGCCTTCCGGGCGGCGGGCATCGCGCCCGCCCGGCTGGGTCCGCTGCCGCCGCGCTGGATGCCCCGGGTGCTGGGGCTGCCCGACGTGCTGTTCCGGCGGGTGGCGGCCGCCGCCCTGCGGATCGACGCCCGGGCCCGCTCGTCCATGTGGGAGGACCTGGAGCGGGGGCGTCCGACGGAGGTCGACGCGCTGCAGGGCGAGGTGATCGCGCTCGCCGCCCGGCACGGTCTGCCGGCGCCGGCCAACGCCCGGCTGGCGGCGCTGGTCCGCGAGGCAGAGCGGGCGGGTCCGGGCGGGGCGCGGCGGTGGTCGGGGCCGGAGCTGCTGGCGGCGCTCGACGCACCCGATCCTTGACAAGCTCAACCTTTCAGGCCTAGCGTCGCCACCGTTGTTTCATGCGATGAACCATCGGGCGCACCCGCCGTCCCGAGGCGCCGCGAGGCCCGCATCCCCGGAGAGCACCTTCATGACCCCCCACGACCACGGCACGGCCGTCGCCGCCGAGACCGCCCGCTTCGTCGCCGCCGTGCAGCAGGCCGACCCGTCGCTCCCGGTGCCCGGCTGCCCCGGCTGGACCCTCGCCGACCTGGTCCGCCACGCCGGCAGCGTGCAGCGCTGGTTCACCGTGCTGCTGCGGCAGCGGATCCAGGAGCCGCCGCGCAGCCGCGACGTCGACCTGCGGCTGCCCGAGCGGCCGGAGGACTACCCGGCCTGGCTGGCCGAGTCCGCCGAGCTGGCCGCCGACGCGTTCACCGACCTCGACGCGCCGATGTGGGCCTGGGGCGCCGACCAGCACGCCCGGTTCTGGGTGCGCCGGATGCTGTTCGAGACCCTGGTCCACCGGGTCGACGCCGAACTCGCGCTCGGCCTGACGCCGGTCGTCGACCCGGCCCTGGCCGCCGACGGCGTGGCCGAGTTCCTGACCAACCTGCCCTTCGCCGCCCTCTTCGCGCCCGGGACCGCCGAACTGCGCGGCGCGGACCGGACGATCCGCTTCGGCCGCACCGACGGCGAGGGCGACTGGCTGGTCCGGCTGCGCCCCGACGGCTTCGGCCTCGACCCGGACGGCGCCGGCGCCACCGCCGACGCCACCGTCCGGGCCACCGCCGCCGACCTGCTGTTCCTGCTCTACGGGCGGATCGACCGCACCGCCGACGGGGTCGAGGTCTCCGGGGACGACGAGCTGCTGACCCACTGGTTCGCCCACTCCGCCTTCTGACCCCGCCCGGACCGCACGCCCGCCCCGCGGGACGCCGGCGGCCCGGCCGCGCCGGGAACGGTCAGGCCCCGGTTCCCGCCCCCGCTTCCAGTGCCCGGGCGATGGGCAGGGTGTCGGAGGTCTGCCGCAGCTGGGTGATCCGGCCGTCCCGCAGGGTGAAGAAGTGGGCGAACCGCGAGGTCACCGGCACCCCTCCGGCCGTCCGGCCGACGTAGCGGCCGAGCACGATGACTTGGTCGCCGTCCTCGTAGTACGCGTCACCGACGCACCCGAACTCGCGGAAGTCGGCGAGGAAGGGGAAGAAGTCACCGAGGATGCGGTCCAGCCCCTCGTACACGCCGCCCCGGGGGAAGCCCTCCGTCACGTCCCACCGGGCGTCCTCGGCGACGACCGACCGGATCACCTCCAGGTCGCCCCTGGCACCGTAGAAGCGCCGCACGACGTCGACCTGCGGGGAGTCGGCCACGGTGGAGGTCCTCTCGACGGGCGGAACGTGCCTGACGGTACGTCAAGAACGCTACCGCCCGCGACGGGTGGCGGGTGGCCGAACCGCGCGGTCGCCGCCCGGCCGCCGGCAGGGCGCCGCCCCCCCCCCCCCGGGTGCGGGAGGGGGGGGGGGGGGGCGGCGCCGGTCTCAGCCGGCCAGGAAGCGCTCCCGGTGCACCTGCGCCGGGGGGACGCCGCCGAGCAGCGCGGCCCGCAGGACGGCGTCGACCAGGGGCGGCGGCCCGCAGACGTACACGTCCGGGGCGACGCCGCCGAGTCCGGGCAGCGCGGCGGCGAACAGGTCCGCCGGGGTGCCGGTCGGGCCGGACCAGCCGGGGCCCGGTTTCCAGACGCAGACGTCGTACCGGAATCCCGGCAACTCCTCTGCCACGGCGGCGAGTTCGCGAACCCCGAAGACGTCCTGCGGTTCGTTGACACCGAGGAAGAGCCGGGCCGGCTGCGGGTCCTGCCACTCGGCCATCCGGCGGACCATCGCCAGCAGCGGGGCCAGGCCGGTGCCGCCGGCCACGAACCAGCGCGGGCGCAGCCCGGTCTCCCGCAGCCCGAAGGCTCCCTGCGGCCCGTGCACGGTGAGCCGGTCGCCGGGACGGGCCCGGTCGGCGAGGTACGAGGAGAACCGCCCGCCCTCTCGGAGCCGGACGTAGAACTCCAGCCGCCCCTCCCAGTTGCCGGTACCGGCGAGCGAGTAGGCCCGCTTCGCCTCGTCGTCCGGGGCCTGGAGTTCCATGAACTGGCCCGGGTCGAACTGGCAGTCCGGCTCGCCGTCGAGGCGCAGTTCGAGCCGCACGGTGTCCTGCGCGACCGGTTCGAGCGCCGTGACGACGGCCGTCCGGACGGGGATTGCGCCGTGGAGGATCCGGGACTGCTCGTACGGCAGGGTGGCGGCCAGCGGCCCGCACGGGAAGGTGCGGCACAGCAGCACGTCGCCGCGCGCGCGTTCGTCCGCCGGGAGGGCCTGCTCGCTGTACGCGCCCAGCTCGTACGCTCCGTCGGTGACGGAGGCGTGGCACGAGCCGCAGGTGCCCTGCCGGCAGGAGGCCGGCAGGGTGGCGCCGGCCTCGGCCGCGGCCTCCAGCACGCTGGTGCCCCGGGCGCACGGGAACTCCAGGCGTCCGCCGTCGGCGGTGGTGAGGAGCACCTGGTCCGCTTCGGGGGTGCTCACGACGCCGTCCGCTCCAGCGCCGCGGCCAGGTCGGCGGTCGGGTCGCCGGTGACCCTCAGGCCGAAGCGCTCGACCAGGCCGTCGACCAGCGCGGGGGTGAGGAAGCCGGGCAGCGAGGGGCCGAGGTGGATGTCGCGGATGCCGAGCGCGAGCAGGGTGAGCAGCACGGCGACCGCCTTCTGCTCGGTCCAGGCGAGCGCCAGGGTCAGCGGCAGGTCGTTGACCCCGCACTCGAAGGCGTCGGCCAGCGCCGTCGCGATCCTGATGGCGGAGTAGGTGTCGTTGCACTGCCCGAGGTCCAGCAGCCGCGGGATGCCGTCGATGTCGCCGAACTCGTGCCCGTTGAAGCGGTACTTGGCGCAGCCGAGGGTGAGCAGCACGCTGTCCCGGGGCGCGCCGAGCGCGAACTCGGTGTAGTAGTCGCGGCCCGGGGTGGGGCCGTCGCAGCCGCCGATCAGGAAGAAGTGCCGGATCGCGCCCCGGCGGACCGCGTCGACGACCTGGTCGGCAACCGCGAGGACGGCGTCGCGGCCGAAGCCGACGGTGATGAACCGTTCCTCGGCCGGGGTCTGCGGGAAACCCGGCAGGGCCTTGGCGGCCTGGATCAGCGGGGCGAAGTCGTGGCCGGTGAGGTGGCGGACGCCGGGCCAGCCGACCGGTCCGGCGGTGAAGATCCGGCGGCGGTAGCTGACGTGCGGTTCGATGATGCAGTTGGAGGTCATCAGGACCGGGCCGGGGAAAGCGGCGAACTCCCGCTGCTGGTCCTGCCAGGCGCCGCCGTAGTTGCCGGCCAGGTGCGGGTACGCCTTGAGCAGGGGGTAGGCGTGCGCGGGGAGCATCTCGCCGTGGGTGTAGACGTTGATGCCCTGGTCCTTCGTCTGCTCCAGCAGGGCCTCCAGGTCGCCCAGGTCGTGGCCGCTGACCAGGATCGCCTTGCCGGCGACCGGGGTGGTGCGGACGGCGGTGGGCTGCTGGGCGCCGAAGGTGCCGGTGTTGGCGGCGTCGAGCAGTTCGATCGCCGCGAGGTTCAGCCGGCCGAGGCCGACGGCGCGTTCCAGCAGTTCGGCGGGGTCGGTCGGTGCGCCGGCCAGGTAGGCCAGGGCGTCCTCCACGCCGCCGGAGACCTCGGTGCTGTGCCGGCCGAGCACGTGGGCGTGGTGGGCGTAGGCGCAGATGCCCTTCAGGGCGTACAGGTGGAGCGAGCGGAGCCCGACGACGTCCGGTCCGACCAGGTCGAGTCCGGTGTCCACGCGGAAGTCCTGTGCCTGGCGGGCGAGTTCGGCGGGGTTCGCACCGGGGGTCCAGGCTGCGGGGCCGGTCGGCGGCTGCGGCTCGTGGCCGGCGGCGCGCGCGGCGCGCTCGTACCCGGCTCTGACCCGGTCGCGGACGGCGACGGCCTCCTGGATCAGGACGGCGAAGCGGGTCGGGTTGAAGTTGACGTTGGTGAGCGTGGTGAAGACCGCGTAGCGGATGAAGGCCGACGCGTCGTCGTCCGGGGTGCCGAGGGCGCGCGCCTTCGCGGCGTACTGGGCGATGCCCTCGACCGCGTGGACCAGCAGGTCCTGGAGGTCCGACGTGGCGGAATCCTTGCCGCAGTTGCCGATCGGGCCGGCGCAGCCGGGGGTGGTGCCGGTGCGGTCGGTCTGTTCGCACTGGTAGCAGAACATGCGGGTCCTCCGGGACTCGTGGGGCGTCGTGCCGGGCGGGCTCCGGGGGGCCGTCCGGCGGCTCCTCCAGGATGGGATCGGGCCGTGACGGCGCCCAGGGTCGGACGGCCCGGTCACCCGGGACCGGTGGTCCCGCCGGTCACCGGGACGGCGCGTCCTCCGGACCCGCCTCGCCGCCCGCCCAGGCGCGGTACGCGGCCACCGCTGTCGGCAGGGTGGGGAAGATGCGGTCGGCGCCGACGGACTCGCTGAGGCCGTACGCGTCGAGCTCGTCGCGCAGGTCCTGCTTGACCCGGGCCAGGGCGAACACGACGCCGCGGGCGTCGAGTTCGAGCCGCAGGGCGTCGAGCGAGTCCAGCGCGGTGATGTCCACCTCGACGTTCGCCTCGGTGTTGAGGACGAACCACCCGACCGGCTCGCGCTGTTCGGCCAGGGCGGCGAGCGCGCGGCGCCGGAGGTCCTCCGCGTTGGCGAAGAACAGCGGGGAGTCGTAGCGGTAGACCAGCAGGCCGGGGACGGTCCGCGCCTCGGGGTAGTCGTCGACGTCGTGCATCCCGGCGACGCCGGGCACCACCCCGAGCACCGCGTCGTGCGGCCGCGCGACCCGGCTGAGCAGCTCGATCACCGACAGCCCCACCGCGACCAGGACGCCGTACAGGATGTCCAGGCTCAGCACGCCGATCGTGCAGCCGAGCGCCAGCAGCAGTTCGCGGCGCCGGAAGGAGGCCAGCCGGCGGAAGCCGGCGAGGTCGATCATCCGCAGCGCCGCGAACACGACCAGGGCGCCGAGCACCGCGTCCGGGGTGTCGTGCAGCAGCGGGCTGAGGAACAGCAGCACGGCGAGGACGCCGACGCCGGCCGCGAGCGCGTACACCTGGGTCCGGCCGCCGGCCGACTGGGCCAGGGCGGTCCGGCTGGCGCTGCTGCTCACCGGGAAGCCCTGGAAGAAGCCGGCGCCGAGGTTGGCGGTGCCGAGACCCAGCAGTTCCTGGTTGGCGTCCAGCCGCTGTTCCTGCCCGGAGTCCTCGAAGGCGCGGGCGGTGAGGATGAAGTCGGTGTAGCCGACCAGCAGGATGCCCAGTGCGGGCAGCACCAGCTTGTCGAGCCGGCTCAGGTCCGGCAGCGCGGGGCGGGGCAGCCCGGCCGGGATGTCGCCGATCACCGCGAGGCCGTGGTCCTGGAGCGAGAACGCCGCCGAGACCGCGGTGCCGAGCACGACGGCCAGCAGCGGGCCGGGCAGCCGCGGGAGGAAGCGGGCCACCAGGAGGAGGAAGAGCAGGGTCGCGACGCTGAAGGCGACCGTCGGCAGGTGCACCTCGGTGATGTCCGACGCGAACGACACCAGCTGCGGGAAGAAGCCCTCCCCCTTGATGTCGATCCCGGTGAGCTTGGACAGCTGGTCCACGATCATGATCAGTGCCACGCCCGCGAGGTAGCCGATCAGCACCGGCCGGGAGAGCAGATCGGCGACGAAGCCCAGCCTGGCCAGCCAGGCGAGCACGCACAGCACGCCGACCACCACCGCCAGGCTCGCGGCCAGGCTCGCGTAGAGGCCGGTGTCGCCGCCGGCCAGCGGCCCGACCACGGTCGCGGTCATCAGCGCCGTGGTCGACTCGGGCCCGACCGACAGCAGGCGGGACGAGCCGACGAGGGCGTAGAGGACGATCGCGGGCAGGATGGCCCACAGTCCGGTCACCGGCGGCAGGCCCGCCACGCTCCCGTACGCCATGACCTGGGGCACCAGGTAGGCGACCACGGTGGCACCGGCCAGCAGGTCGCCGCGCAGCCAGTCCCGCCGGTAGCCGCGCAGCACCGCGAGCCCCGGCAGGGCCGGCACGAAACGGTGCCGGCCGTCGGTGCTGCCACGGACGGCGCCCGGCTCCGGCGGGGGATCCGGGAGCGCCGTCACGGACGGTCGGCGGTCGCCGCGGCGCCGTCGGCGGCCGGCGACCGGCGGGCCAGGGCCTTGCCCAGCTCCCACAGCAGCAGGAGCGCGACGGCGGCCAGCACGGCCCAGCCGAACTGCCGGGCGCTGATGTCGGTGGTGCCGAGGAGGCGGTGGAACGCGTCCATCTGGGTGACCAGCACCGCGAGGACGAACTCGCCCAGGGCCGCCCGGTTCATCTGCTTGCTGTCGAAGGTGCGGACGGTCAGCGCCGTGCCGCGCTCGCTGCGGCATTCGAAGGCCGCCACGATCAGACAGAGCGCGAAGGCGGTGAACGCGATCGAGTTGCCGACGGCCGCGCTGTGGTAGTGCGCCTCGCCGAGCTTGGTCAGCCCGAGCAGGGCGACCGTGACGACCAGCCCGGCGAGCCCGACGGTGACCATGACGGGCTTGGTCAGCACCGTCTCCCCGCGCGGGCGCGGGGTGCGCCGCATCAGGCCGGGGCTCTCCCGGTCGAACCCCAGGGCGAAGCCGAACGGGGCGTTGACCACGAAGTGCACCCACAGGACCTGCGCCGGGGTGAACGGCTCACCGGCGGCGATGTTCAGGAGCGCCGCCCCGAGGAACGTCAGCACGAACGTCACCAGCAGCACCAGGACGAACCGGATGTACTTGGTGAGGTTGTCGTAGAGCTTCCGGCCCTCCTCCACGGCGTAGACGATGGTGGCGAAGTTGTCGTCGGCGAGGACCATGCGACTGGCGTTCTTCGCCGCGTCGGTGCCGCTGCCCATCGCGATGCCGATGTCGGCGGCCTTGATGGCCGGGGCGTCGTTGACGCCGTCGCCGGTCATCGCGACCACGTCGCCCTTCTTCTTCAGCGTGTCGGCGAGCAGCACCTTGTGCTCGGGGGCGACCCGGCCGACCACGCCGATGCCGTCGATCCGGGCCAGCCGCTCGTGCTCCGGCAGGGCGGCGAAGTCGGCGCCGAGGACGGCCTCGCCGTCGATGCCGAGCTGCCGGGCGATGGCCGCACCGGTGGTGACGTCGTCGCCGGTCACCATCCGGACCCGGATGTGGGCGGCCTGCGCGCTGGCGACCGCGGCCCGGGACTCCTCCCGCGGCGGGTCGACCATGCCCACCAGGCTGGTCACCCGCAGGTCCCGCACGAGCGCCAGCAGGTCGCCGTCCGGGTCGAACTCCGCCGGGTCGAGGTCGCGGACGGCCCCGGCCATCACCCGCAGTCCTTCGCCGCCCATCCGCTCGGCCTGCGCTTGGGCGCGCCCGCTGAGGTCCGCGTCCCAGGGGACGACCGCGCCGTCCGCGACGGCGGCGCCGGCGCGGGACGTCACCGCGGGGGCCGCGCCCTTCACGAAGCACCGCACCACCGGCCGGCCGTCGGCGTCCTTCGCCTCGTTGAACGTGGCCATCAGCTTGTAGGTGGGGTCGAACGGCAGGGTGGCGAGCCGGGGGAAGCGCTCCCGGGTGGCCTCGATGTCCAGCCCGGCCTTGTGGCCGAGGACGAGCAGGGCGCCCTCGGTCGGGTCGCCGACGACCTCGCCGTCGACCAGCTTGGCGTCGTTGGCGACCAGGTAGGGCAGGACGGCCTCCTCGATGCTCGCGGCGGAGCCCACGGCGTGGTGGATCCGCCCGTCGAGCCGGTAGCCGGTGCCCGAGACGGTGTAGCGGTCGGTGGGGCTCAGCACCTCCACGACCGTCATCTGGTTCATCGTCAGGGTGCCGGTCTTGTCCGAGTTGATGGCCGAGGTGAAGCCGAGCGTCTCGACGGACGGCAGTTCCTTCACGATCGCGTTCCGTTTGGCCAGGTTGAGGCTGCCGACGGACAGGATCACCTGGCTGACCGTCGGCAGCGCCTCGGGGATGGCCGCGATGGCCAGCGAGACCGCGCTGACGAAGAGGGCGTCCCAGGCCTGGTCGCGGCTGCGGCCCAGCACGAACATCACCACCATGGTCAGACCGGCCGCCGACGCGATCCACAGCGTCAGCGTGTCGAGCTCCTTGGTGAGCGGCGACTGCTCCTTCTCGGTCGCCGACAGCATCCCGGAGATCTTGCCCAGTTCGGTCCCGGCGCCCGTCCCGGTGATGACGAGCAGTCCGCTGCCGTGGGTGACCGGGGTGTCCATGAACGCCATGTCGGTCTGGTCGCCCGGGGACAGCGGCCCGGCCGGCAGGGTGGCGACGTCCTTGGCGGCGGGGACGCTCTCGCCGGTCAGCGCCGACTCGTCGATCTGCAGCGCGCTGGCCTCGACGATCCGCCCGTCCGCCGGGACCTCGTCGCCCGCCCGGACGAGCACCACGTCGCCCACGACCAGCTGTTCGGCCGGGATCTCCGCCTCCGTGCCGTCCCGCCGCACCCGCGCGGTGGTCTTCATCATCGACCTGAGCGCGTTCATCGCGCTCTCGGCCTTGCCCTCCTGGCGCAGGCCGATCACCGCGTTGAAGAGGGTCAGGACGATCAGCAGGACCGCGGTGGTCCACTCCTTGATCGCCAGCGACACCACCGCCGCGGCCACCAGGATGATCTGCATGTAGCTGCGGTACTGGTCGAGGAAGCGCAGCCAGTCCGGCCTCGCCTTCTCCTCCGGCAGCGCGTTCGGCCCGTGCGCGGCGAGCAGTTCGGCCGCCCGGGCCGAGCTGAGCCCGGTCGCCGGGTCCACCCCGAGCGCGGCCGCGACCTCCCGGGGAGAACGCGCGTACCAGGGGTCAGGGGGCTCCTGCGGTCCCGGCAGGTCGGCCTGCTCCGACATCTTCACTCCTCAACGTCCGGGAACTCAACGTCCGGGAACGGGCCGGTGGGGTCCGGGAAGGCGCCGGCGGGACTCGCCGGTGCGGTCCGGGGGCCCGCGGTGCGTCAGTCGGTCCGGTGCTTCGCCGCGTAGGGGTCGCGCGCGGCTCCCCTGGGGGCCTCCCGCTCCAGGCGGCGCTTGGCGGCGAGGAGGTCCTTCCGGACCGCGTCGTCGACCTCGGGGTACTGCGGATCGATCCCGATCAGGGTGTGCGCGAGCACCGCCGCCGCACAGATCCGCGCGAACCACTTCCGGTCGGCCGGCACCACGTACCAAGGCGCCCACGGCGTGCTCGTCGCCGACAGCATGTCGGAGAACGCCTCCTGGTAGTCGTCCCACCGCTCGCGCTCGCGGATGTCGGCCGCGGAGAACTTCCAGTTCTTCTCCGGCAGGTCGATCCGCTTCAGGAACCGGGTGCGCTGCGCCTCCTTGGAGAGGTTCAGGAAGACCTTCACCACCTTGATCCCGTTGTCGGTGAGGTAGCGCTCCCAGTCGTTGATCTCCCGGTAGCGGCGGTGCCAGACCTTGTGGCCCTTCGCCTCCGCGGGGAGCTTCTGCCGGTCCAGGTTCTCCGGGTGGACCCGGACCACCAGGACCTCCTCGTAGTGCGAGCGGTTGAAGATCCCGATCTCGCCGCGCGAGGGGAGCCGCTGCGCGTACCGCCACAGGTAGTCGTGGTCGAGCTCCTCCGCGGACGGCACCTTGAAGCCGCTCACGTGGACGCCCTGCGGGTTGACCCCGCTCATGACGTGCCGGATCGTCCCGTCCTTGCCGCCGGCGTCGAGCGCCTGGAGGCAGAGCAGCACCCCGTAGGTGTCCTGGGCGGCCAGCCGCGCCTGGTACTCCGACAGCAGCGAGACGCCGGTGCGCAGCAGTTCGACACCGTCGCGCTTCTTCATGCCCGCTTTGTACCGGGGGTCGAAGTCCTCCGCGAGGTCCACCCGCGATCCCGGTTCCACCCGCAACGGCTTGACGAACTTCGCGATGCGCTTGGCCGTCCGTCGATCCGACATCGCCCTACCACGTCCTCTCCCGGAGAGTGCTACGTGCCACGCTGTGGCACGCGGGTGACCGCGGCAATCCGGCGGCGTCCTTCCGGGTCCGCCGGGCCGGCCGTGCGACGGCCCGGGCGCGGAGGTGCGCGACGGCTGTCCGGTGGAACGGCCCCTCGGCGGCCCGGGGTCGCTCCACCGGAGCCGGTGTGTGGCGGGGCCCGGGGTCCGGGCCGACGATGGGGCTGCCGTGCATTCCCCTGCGATCGGAGGCCGTGATGGCGACCCTGACGGTATGGCGCTTCCCCACCGCGACCGGGGCCGACGAGGCCCTCGACACCCTGAAGAAGCTGCAGCGCCAGGAGCTGATCAAGGTCCAGGACGGCGCCGTGGTCGCCTGGCCGGACGGCGCCAAGAAGCCCAGGACCCGCCACCTGAGCGACATGACCGGCATGGGGGCGCTGGGCGGCGCCTTCTGGGGCTTCCTGCTCGGGCTGGTCTTCTTCGTGCCGGTCCTCGGCGCAGCGGTGGGTGCGGCCGGCGGCGCCCTGGGGGGCCACCTCGCGCACCTGGGACTCGACGAGGACTTCGTCAAGCGGCTGCGGGAGAAGGTGACGCCCGGCACCTCCGCGCTGTTCGTCCTCAGCACGGACGCCGTGCTCGACGCCGTCCGGTCCGCGTTCGGGGGCCTGCACGCCGAACTCCTGGAGACGAACCTCTCCGAGGAGGAGGAGGCCCGGCTGCGGGAGGCGTTCACCGAGGGCGAGTGAGGTCCCGGCCCACCAGGGGCGGGTGAAGTCCCGGCCCACGGGGGCCGGCGTGGGGGGGGGGGGGGGGGGGCGCCCCCGCCCCCCCGGCCCCCCCCCCGCCCCCCCCCCCCCCCCCCGGGGGGGGGGGGCGGCGGGGGGGGGGGCGCCGCGCGCGGCCGGCGC
>NZ_JBHWBZ010000002.1:87991-95843 GCF_042735475.1 Kitasatospora sp. NPDC059577
TATAAAAACCCACACCTCCTCCCCCCCGCGTTCTGTTGTTAATACCCCCCCGCCCCCGGGGGGGGGGCGGCGGGGCCGGGGGGGGGCCCCCCCCCCCGCCCCGGATCCGCGCCGTCACCCCCCGGCCCGCCGTGGGTGGTGGACGATCCGTTCGTACCCCGGTCGCACGGGACGGGCCGTCCCCCCGCGCGCGCCGTCGGGCGGACCGGACGCGCCGACGGTTGCGCCGCGAGCGCGCCGGGAGGGATCCGGCCATGACCGGAAATCCGGAGCGGTCGTACGCCGCCGAACCGACCGCACCGTCCGGGTGAAGATCGCACCGCGGGTGCCGGCCGGACCGGTCCGGCGGACCGGCGGCCGGCCCGGCGCGGCCGTGCGCCGGCCGGGCCGTGCGACCTGCGATCACGTCGCGCGGCCCCGCGCGATCCCACCACGGGACGCAGTCGCCCCTGCACCCGGAGCGATCACCGCTGGTGGGGGCCCATGCCAATCGTCCCGACCAATATCCCGATGGGATATTCAGCCAAACATCCTGGATCTACTGGCGTCCGCCGGAGCGCTGACCGCAGACTCTCCCCGGGCCGCTCACCAGCCGCCCCGGTCTCCCACCCGAGGCCTCCACAGCTGCGATCCCCCTCTCCCAGGTTTCTCCCCCGGCCCAGTGGTGCCGTACGCCCGGACGACGGCGTGCGGTCGACGCTGCTCGACGCCCCCTGGAGGATTCCGATGGACATGCGCTACGAGGCGTACTCCTACGCCGATCCGCTCTTCTACGACTCTCCGGTCCGCTGGGCCACCCTCGACGAGTTCCCCGCCGCCGTCGAGCCGGCGCCGTCCGGCTGGACGCGCAACACCCGCGAGGTGTGGGTGGGCTTCCAACCCGTCGACCTCCGGCTGCCCGAACAGGGCTGGAAGATCCACGTCTCGGCGCGCATGGACAACGCCCCGCGGATCCTGGACCTCGTACGGGCCCACTGCTTCGAGCACCGCGTCCCGTTCAAGTTCCTGCGCAGCCCGGCGCTGGTCCAGACGCAGAACGCCAAGTACGCCCCGCGCGGCTCCAGCGGCAAGTTCATGACGCTCTACCCGGTCGGCGACGACGCGCTGGAGCGATGTCTCACCGACCTCGACGCCGCCCTCGACGGCGACCCCGGACCGTACATCCTCAGCGACCTCCGCTGGCGCGAGGGACCGCTCTACCTGCGCTACGGCGGGTTCGTCGAACAGTTCTGCCGCACCGAGACCGGCGAACTGGTCCTCGCCTTCCGCGAGCCCTCCGGCGCGCTGCGCCCCGACGTCCGCCGCGCCGTCTTCGAGGTCCCCGAGTGGGCACCGGTGCCCGCCGTCCTCGCCCCGGCCCTGGCCGACCCGGCGCGGACCGGCCCGGGCGACTTCCCCTACACGGTGGAACGGGCCCTGCACTTCTCCAACGGCGGCGGCATCTACCTCGGCCGCCCCGAGGGCGGCGGACCCCAGGTCGTGCTGAAGGAGGCCCGGCCCTACGCCGGCCTGGACCAGCGCGGCGAGGACGCCGTCCGGCGCCTCGGCCGGGAACACGAGGTCCTGCAGCACCTGCGCGGCCTCGACGCCGTCCCGCAGGCCCTCGGGTACCTCACCTCCTGGGAACACCACTTCCTGGTCCAGGAGTACGTCGAGGGCGAACCGCTGCACCGCTGGTTCGGGTTGAACTACCCGCTGGTCCACCCGCACACCGACACCGCGGCCGTCGACGACTACCGCACCAAGGCGCTGCGCATCCTCGACGGCATCACCGAGGGCCTGCGCGCGATCCACGACCGCGGCATCGTGTTCGGCGACCTCCACCCGCGCAACCTGATCGTCCGGCCGGACGGCGGCGTCACCTTCGTCGACTTCGAACTCGCCTCCCCCGTCGACGAGTTCCTCAGGCCCGCACTCGGCGCGGCCGGATTCGCCGCCCCGCCCGGACTGACCGGATTCGCCGTCGACGACCACGCACTGGCCGCCATCCGGCTGTGGCTCTTCCTGCCGCTGATGCCGCTGACCGTCCTCAGCCCCGGCAAGGCGGGCTCGCTCGTCCGGGCCGCCCGGCAGCGGTTCGGGCTGTCCCCGCAACTGCTGCCCGACCCGCCGGCCCCCTCGGCCCCGGGCGCCACCGGCACGCCGTACCGCTCCTTCGAGGACCTGCTGGACGGCGAGCCCGCCAGTTGGCCACGCCTGCGCCGGGAGCTCACCGCCGCCATCACGGCCACCGCCACCCCGGACCGCACCGACCGGCTCTTCCCCGGCGACCCCGGCCAGTTCACCCACGACGGACTCGGCCTGTCCTACGGCGCGGCCGGCGTGCTCTGGGCCCTGCACACCACCGGCGCCGAGATCGACCCCGACCACGTCCGCTGGCTCACCGAGGCGGTGAACCGCGAACCCTGCCGGTCCGGCCTGTTCCTCGGCGGCCACGGCGTCGCCTACGTCCTCGACCTGCTCGGCCGCCGCACCGAGGCACTGGACCTGCTGGAACGGCTCGGCAAGGACGACCCCGACGGCCTGGGCACCGACCTGGCCGGCGGACTGGCCGGCGTCGGCCTGACCCTGCACCACTTCGCCCGCACCACCGGCGACAAGGCCATGTTCGACGCCGCCGTGGACGCCGCCCGGCGCACCGTGCTCAAACTCGGCCTCCACCTGCCGGACGACACCGGCGCCCCGGCCGGGGCCCGCACCGGGCTGATGCACGGCCCCACCGGAGCCGCCCTGCTCCTGCTGCGCCTCTACGAGGACACCGGTGACACCGGGCTGCTCGACCTCGCCCGGCGGGCCCTCGACCGCGACCTGGACCGCTGCGTCCTCGCCGAGGACGGCACCCTCCAGGTCGACGACGGAACCCGGGTGCTGCCCTACCTGGAGTCCGGCAGCGCCGGCATCGCCGCCGTCCTCCACGAGTACCTGCGGCACCGCCCGGACGCCGCGCTCACCGAACGGCTGGAGCAGATCCGCGGCGCCGCCGAGCCCGAATTCATCGTCCAGTCGGGCCTGTTCAACGGACGGGCCGGTCTGATCGCCCTGCTCCGCCAGGCCCGGGACGGGGACACCGCGCACCCGGACGCGATCCGCCGCCACGTCCGGCGGCTCGCCTGGCACGCCATCCCCTACCAGGGCCACCTCGCCTTCCCCGGCGAGCAGTTGCTGCGCCTCTCGATGGACCTGGCCACCGGCAGCGCCGGCGTGCTGACCGCACTCGGAGCGGTGTTCGCGGACACGCCCGCGATGCCGTTCTGGCCCTCGCCGGCAGCCCCGGACGGGCCCCGCGAGAACCGCGCCTGACCGCACCCGCGGCCCGGCCGAACCGACCACCCCGGCGATCCGGCCGGCCCGCCACGCCGCGCGCGTGCGCACCCGCCCCGGACCGTCCCACCCCCGGCACGCCGAGCGCGACCACCGGCCGGCTGCCCACCCCCGCGGCGACACCCGCCGCCCACGAGTTCCGGCTACTGCCGGAAGCACGGCACCACAACCTGATGGGAGTTCACCATGTCGATCCTGAACCTGCAGGCCCTGGAGACCGTCGAGGAGACCGTCGAGTACCGCTCGGTCCTCAGCTCGCTGAGCGCCGTCAACTGCACCAACAGCACGGTCAGCACCCTGCTCTGCCTCTGAGCGACCACCGGCCGCGGGCACGCCCCGCGGCCGGTGTCCGAGGCCGGCCGTCCCCGTGGGTCCGGGGCCGGCCGGCCGAGGACGACGCCGGGCCCCGGTCCCACGGCCGGGGCCCGGTTCCCGTTCCAGGCCCGGTCCCGGCACCCGCTCCGGGCGAGGCACCCGTCCGGAGGTCACCCGTGCCGACCGAACCCTCCCCGTCCGCGGCACTGCGCACGGACCCCGCCCGCTCGGCGCCCGCGCCGACACCCGCGCCGACCGCCGCCCCGTCGACCGTGCCGCGAACCGACCCGTCGACCGCCCCGCCGAGCGGGCCCCCGGCCGAGCCCGCCCCTCCCCGGCGAGGACGGCGGCAACCGCTCGGGCTGCGGCAGGTACTCGGCCTCACCCGCGGCCGGGCAGCCGTCATGGCCCTCGCCGTCACCACCAGCACGGGCGCCGCCCTGGCCCTCCCGGCCGTCCTCGCCCGCGCCGTCGACGCCGCCCTGGCCGGCGCCGGCACCCGGGGCGTCCTGCCGCTGGCCGGCACCCTCGCCCTGCTGGCCGGCTCCGAGGCCGTCGGCCAGTACGCCGGCCCCGGGATCTCCACCGACGCCACCGCGCGACTGCGCGAACGGGCGGTCCACGGGGTACTGGCCGGCAGCCCGCTCGGAGCGCACCGCCTCCCGGTCGGGGACGTCGCGGCGCGACTGACCGCGAGCGCCCCGCAGGCCGCCCTCGCCGCTCCCGCCGTGGTCTACTCCGCGGCCCAACTCGCCATGGCCGCCGCGGCCCTCGTCGCCCTGGCGGTCCTCGCACCGACCGCCGCGCTCGCCTTCCTCGGCACCGCCCCGCTCGGCTACGCGGCGATCCGGCGCCAACTGCGCCGCACCACCCGGCTCGGCGAGGACTACCAGCGGGCCCAGGCCGACATCGCGACCCGGCTGCTCGACGCCGTCTCCGGCAGCCGCAGCATCGCCGCCGCCCGCGCCGTGGACCGCGAGGCCGCCCGCGTGCTGCGGCCCGTCCCCGCACTGTCCCGGCACGGCCGGGAACTCTGGGACAGCCAGCGCCGGATCGCCTGGTGCTCCGCCCTGCTCGCCCCGGCGACCCAGCTCGCCGTCCTGGCGGCCGCCGGCGCGGCGGTGGCCGCCCACACGCTGTCCGTCGGCGGGCTGCTGGCCGTGCTCGGCTACACCGGCATCGGCCTCGGCGGCTTCGGCGCCGCCCAGAGCCTGCTCGACGTCTCCCGGGCCCGCGCGGGAACCGCCCGGCTCACCGAGCTGCTCGACGCACCGGAGCGGCCCGTCGGCACCCGTCCGCTCCCGCCCGCCCTCCCCGGCGCCGGGAGCCTGGACCTGCGCGGGGTGGTCGTCGGCGGGCCCGGCGGCCCCGTGCTCGACCGGCTCGACCTGACGGTCCCCGGCGGGACGTGGACCGCCGTGGTCGGCGCCGACGACGCCGCCACCTCGGCGCTCGCCGCCGTCGCCGCCGGCCTGCTCGACCCGGACGAGGGGGCGGTGCTGCTCGACGGCGTCCCGCTCGGCGCGGTCCGCCCGGAGGAGCTGCGCACCGCCGTCGCCTGCGCCTTCGCCGATCCGGCCCTGCCCGGCCGGACGGTCCTCGACGCCATCGGCCTGGGCCTGGCCCCCGGCCCGGACGACCGCGTCCACCGCGCCGCCCGGGCGGCGCGGGCCGACGAGTTCGTCCGCCGCCTCCCCGACGGCTACCGCACCCCGATGGACCGGGCCCCGTTCTCCGGCGGGGAACGCCAACGGCTCGGCATCGCCCGGGCGCTGGCCCGCGACGCCCGGCTGCTCGTCCTGGACGACGCGACCTCCTCCCTGGACGCGGCCACCGAGAACCGGGTGCTGCACGCCCTGCGCGAAGAGGCCGGCCATCGCACCCGGCTGGTGGTCACCCGACGCGCCGCGGTGGCCGCCCACGCCGACACGGTGGCCTGGCTCTGCGACGGCCGCGTCCGCGCGCTGGCCACCCACGAGGAACTCTGCGCCGTCCCCGCCTACCGGGCCCTGTTCGGGGGCGGACCGCAGGACTGACCCCTCCCGGCCCCTCCCGGCCCGGCCCCGTCCACCCGTGGGGGCCGTCACCCGCCGGTCCTCACCCGTGAAAGGCGGCTGCGATGTCTCCCTCCCGCACGAACCGGCCGGACCGGCCGCATCCACCGGACCGGGCACGCCCGCCGGACCGGCCCCGTCCGCCGGGCGGGGCGGACCGACCGGGCCGGGCGGACCGACCGGGCCGGGCGGGCCTGCGGCTGCTGCGCTCGGCACTCGCCCACAGCCGGCCTGCGGTGCTCCGGCTCCTCGCCTGGTCACTGCTCTCCGCGGCGCCCGCCCTGGTGTCCGGCAAGGCGCTGGCCCTGGCCGTCGACCGCGGTTTCCTCGCCGGCCGGCCCGCCCAGGCGGCGGGCTGGCTCGCCCTGTTCGCCGTGGTCTCGGTGGCCGGCGCCTGGGCGTCCCGGCAGACGTACCCGTGGCTGGCCGAGGTCGTCGAGCCGATGCGCGACCGGCTGCTGGGCCGGGTGGTGACCGGCATGCTCCACGGCGCCGCCGCCACCCCCGGCCGGACCGACGGTTCGGGCGCGGTCGCGGTCGCCCGGCTCACCCGTCAGGTCGAGGCGGTCCGCGACACCGTCGCGGGACAGCTGCTGGTGGTGTCCCACTTCGCGTTGACCGCCGTCGCCGTCGTGGCCGGCAGCGCGGCCCTCGCCCCGGCCGCCGCCCTGCTGATCGCCGGCCCGCTGCTGCTGTCGCTCCTCGCGTTCGCGGCCCTCGCACCGGCCACCGTCCGCCGCCAGCGGGAAGCCTTCGCAGCCGAGGAGGAACTGGCGCGGTCCTGCGCCGACGCCCTGCAGGCCCTGCGCGACCTGGTCGCGTGCGGCGCCCGGGACGAGGCCGAGCGCGAGGTGCTGGCCACCGTCGCGGCGAACGAGGCGGCCGGGCGGTCCCTCGCCCGGCTCGCCGGCGCGCGGCGGCTGATCGTGTCCGCGGGCGCGCACCTCCCCCTGCTGCTGGTCGTCCTGGCCGCCCCCGCCCTGGTCGGCCGGGGGATGACGCCCGGCGCCGTGGTCGGCGTGCTGGCATATCTGACGGGCACCCTGGAACCCGCCCTGCGGCTGCTGGTGCAGGGCGCGGGCGCCTCCTGGCTCCGGCTGGCGGTGGCCGCCGACCGCCTCGCCACCGCCGGCGGCCACCCCGACGACGGCCCCACCACCGACCGTCACCCCGCCGGCGGCCACCCTGACGTCGGCCACCCCGACGACGGCGCCCCGGAGCCCGCCGAGGCCGGGACGGCGACGCCCGTCGACCACCCCGACGACGCGGCCGCCCGCCCAGCCGACGGTTCGGTCGAACTGACCGGTGTCTCCTTCGCCTACGGCGCCGCCGCGGACCCGGTCCTCGACGGCTTCGACCTCGCGGTGCACGACGGCGAACACCTCGCCGTCGTCGGCCCGTCGGGCATCGGGAAGTCCACGCTCGCCGACATCCTGGCCGGCGTGGTGGCCCCGGACCGCGGCCGGGTACTGCTCGGCGGGATCGCGCCCGCCCGGCTGACCGGACCGGACCTCGCCCGCGCCCGGGTCCTGCTCCCCCAGGACCCGTACGTCTTCACCGGGACGGTCGCGGAGAACCTCCGGTGGCTGGCCCCGCACGCCTCGACAGCCGCCGTCCTGACGGCCGCGGACGCCGTCGGCGCACGGTCCCTGGTGGAACGGCTCGGCGGACCGGGCGGGCACGTCACCCCGGCCGCCCTGTCGGCCGGCGAACGGCAGCTGATCGCCCTGGCCCGCGCCCACCTCTGCGACGCACGGCTCGTCATCCTCGACGAGGCGACCCGCCACCTCGACGCGGCCGCGGAACTCCGGGTGGACCGGGCCTTCCGCGACCGGCCCGGCACGGTCGTCACCATCACGCACCGGATCGGCCCGGCCCGCCGCGCGGACCGGGTCCTGTTCCTGGACGGAGCGCAGCCCCTGCTGGGAACGCACCGCAGCCTGCTGGCCGAGGTGCCGGCCTACCGCCGGCTGACCGGCGATCCGGCGCCCGACGGCATCACGAGGCGGTCACCACAAAAGAATTGACGAATCATCAGATCACGGACCGGCACTGACGGGCCGGCGGAACGTGACCGCCCCCGGGCGCCGGCGGCGGGGGGCCCCGGGCGGGGGGGCGCCCGGCAGCCCCCCCCGCCCCGCGGGAGCCAGCCCATGGTGGCC
>NZ_JBHWBZ010000002.1:95853-121251 GCF_042735475.1 Kitasatospora sp. NPDC059577
ATGGCCTGGCGGGGGTGGGGGTGTTTCGGTTGCGGCCCTTGGACCTTTCGGGGGGGGTTGGGCCCGCGGGGGGCCCTCCGCCCGCGGGCGGCCTTGACGCCCGGCGGCCGTCCCCGGCTCCCGGCCCGGCGGCCGTCCCCGGCTCCCGGCCCGGCGGACGTGCCCGCCGCCCGGCCCGGAAGACGGGCGGGGGGGCCGGGGGGGGCCCCGCGCCCGGGGGTCGGCCGTTCAGCAGCCCGGACGAATCGTCAGCTCGCTCAGGGTGCCGTCCGCGGGGAAGTCCAGCACCCCGACCACCGCCGCGGCGACGGACGCCGCAGCGAGGCAGATCCCCGGGTCGTACGGCAGGCCGAGCGCGTCGTGGAGCCTGGCCTGCATGGGGGTGTCGACCTCGCCCGGGAACACCGTCGTGACCCGGATCCCGCTGCGGTACTCCTCCGCCCGCAGTGACTCGGCGAGCGCCCGCAGGGCGAACTTCGAGGCCGCGTAGCCCCCGAGACCGGGCGGGGCGTGCAGCCCGGCGCCCGAGTTGACGAACACCACCCGCCCCGGGGCCGCCCGCAGGGCGGGCAGCAGCAGACGCGTCAGTTCGGCCGGGGCCACGCAGTTGACCGCCAGCATCCCCAGCCACACCCCCGGGTCCAGGCCGGCGACCGTCCCGGGCTCCAGCGTCCCGGCGACGTGCATCAGCGAGTCCAGTCGTTCCGGCAGTTCCTGCTTGCCGAGCGCCGCCGCCAGTTCCGTCGGTTCCGCGAGGTCCGCCGCCAGCGTGCGGCTCCCCGGGAACCGCGACCGCAACTCCTCCGCCCGTTCCTCGTCCCTGGCCAGCAGCCAGAGGTCCTCGCCCCGCTCCGCGAGCAGCCCGGCCGTCGCCGCGCCGATCCCGGAGCCCGCACCGGTGATGAGATGAACGCCCATGCCGCCCTCCCTACCCCCGGCCACCGCTGCGGAACGGCGAGTTCACGCCGTCCCGGAGCCCGGCGGCACCGGACCCGCACGCGGGCGCGCACGTCCGGCGGCCGCTCGGCGCCGCGCGCCCCTGCTCCACTCCCCCTCGTAGGGCGGCCCGTCGGGGGTCAGCCCTCCACGACCCCGTTCCCGGTCGCCCCTGCGTCCCCGTCCGATGCCGGGGCCGGGCCCGAGCGGGCCAGGGTGACGGGGAGCCCGGCCTCGATGCGGCGCAGCAGCCGGCCGCCGTGGACACCGGGGGCGTCGAAGCACCGCAGGCTCTCGGATTCGTCGCCGGCACCGGTGCGCAGGACCTCGGGCACGAGCACCGCGTCGGCGGCGACGGGCGCCCCGGCGAAGGAGGGTGCCAGGTAGGCGGGTGCGAGGACGGGACCGTCCAGGGTGCCCTCGACGAGGTCGGGGGCGAACTCGGCGGACAGCACCGTGACCCCGGCGCGCAGGTCGCCGTGGAGCATCACCAGCTTGTCGGTCATGTTGCCGACGAAGGCCTCGACGTGGACGCTGCCGCGTACCAGGAGCTTGGCGTCGCCCTCCAGGTAGACGGCGGCCGCCCTGAGGTCGCCGAGGACGATCAGCGCGGGGCAGCCGTCGTCGATGTTGAGGACGGCGCCGCTGACGTCGAGGTCGCCGTCCACGATGTAGCCGGTGCCGTCGAGTTCGGCGGCGTCGAGGTCGAAGTGACCGTCGATCGAGAGTGCGCCGGTGTGGACGTCGTACGACTCCTCGTAGAGGTTCTCGTAGGTGGAGACGGGCAGGCCGCGGCGCTCGAAGAGGGCGACGGAGTCGTCCCAACTGTGCAGTGTGGTGGGCACGTTCATGCGCCGCACTGTGTCACGCGCCACTGACAGTCGCGATTCGCCGGCCGGGGCGCCGCCGGTGGCCGGGGCCACCGGGAGCGCCCCGGACGGAACGGCCGTACCGGCCGGGGGCCCGATCGGGCGGGGCCGGATTCAGGCGGTCGCGGCCAGGGTCCCGTCGAAGGTGGCGGCCGCCAGGCCGAAGGACAGGGTCATGCCGATGCCCGAGGTGACGGTGACGGCGCGGACGCCCGGCGCCAGGTCCCGCACCAGCAGGGGGCCGCGGGAGCTGCTGGCGTAGACGCCCTGCCAGCGTTCGACGATCCGCAGCCGCTCCACGCCCAGGACCCGGGCGATCGCGCCGGTCAGCAGCTCGTGGGTGCGCTCGTCGATGAACGGCGGGGTGGTGGCGTCGTAGTGGTGCGAGTCGCCGACCAGCACCGTGCCGTCCGGGAGCCGGGCGAACATCACGTTGGCGCCGATGTCGAGCAGCTCGCGGCTGTGGCCCAGCACCTCCTCCCGCAGCCGGGCGGCGGACGGGCGGGTGGCGAAGGCGTCGTAGCGCAGCATCGACGTGGCGGTCAGCACCGCGGAGTCGGTGCGGAAGCCGGCCGGGGCCTCGGCCCGCGCCATGGTGAGGCGGCAGCGCTGGACCTCGTGGTCCTCGGCGACGTCGGGGAACAGGTAGTCCAGGTCGTGGCCGACGCAGATCAGGATCCGGTCGCCGTGGACCGGGCCGCGGGTGGTGTGGACCGTCCCGGGCTCGACGCCGGTGACGGCGGTACCCCACAGGACCTGCCCGCCGGGCTGGTCGGCCACCCAGCGGGCCAGGCCGGGCGCCGCCTCCCGCGGGTTCACCCGCAGGTCGGCGGGCAGCAGCGCGCCGCCCACCAGGTCGCCGGCGTCGGCGTCCGCGCGGCCGAGCAGCGCCGCCGTCTGCGCGGCGGTGCGCAGCTCGACGGCGTCGCCGCCGCGCTCGGCGCGCAGTTCCTCCAGGACGGCCGCCTCGGTCGCCGACCGGGCCACCACCAGGGTGCCGGCCTCCGCGGCCCAGATGCCGGTGGCCTCGGCGGCGCGCAGCCAGCCGGGCCGGGAGCGCTGGGCGAGGGCGAGGAGTTCGCCGTCCTGGGCGCTGATGCAGCAGTGGCCGAAGTTGCGGACCGAGGCGCCGACGGGCTGCCGGTCGCGATCGACGACCGTGACGGACAGTCCCCGGCTCAGCGCCTCGAAGGCGTGGGCCAGGCCGATGATGCCGGCGCCGACGATCACCACGTCGCTGCGGCCGGGCGTGCCGGTCGTGCGGGTCGTGCGGGTACGGGGGGCGGCGGAGGCGGTTGCGGGTGCGGTGCTGCTGCTCATGGCTCCAGATTCCGGGCTCGGCGACCTCGACGTCAAGAGGTGTCTATACAAGTTACCGTTCGTTCATCCACGCGACGACCAGCGGATACTGGCACTTGTTCCGGAAAACACGCAGGTGGGCCGCCTTGAGAAGTCCCACCCCCGAGTGTCATAGTCGACTTGTGAAGACAAGTGAGGACCTCCCGCTCCACCAACGACTCGGCGCCGAGTTCCAACGCCGGATCGAGTCTGGCGAGTGGCCCGAGGGCCGTCCGGTGCCCAGCGAGTCGCAGCTCTGCGCCGAGTTCGGCACCTCCCGCGGCCCGGTCCGCCAGGCCCTGGCCATGCTGCGCCACGAGGGCAGCCTGACCGGCGGACGCGGGAAGCCGCCGGTCGCCCGCCGCACGGCGCCCTCCCAGCCGTTCGGCACCTTCCTGTCCTTCACCCAGTGGGCCCGGACCATCGGCCGCGAGCCCGGACAGACGACCATCGAGGTGGCCCGGCGCCGGGCGTCCCCGGAGGCCGCGGCCCGGCTCGGCCTGGTCGAGGGCGCACCCGTCGTCGAACTGGTCCGGCTGCGCCTGCTGGACGACGTCCCCGCCATGCTGGAGCGCTCCACCTTCGTCCACGAGGTCGGCCGCGTGCTCTTCGACTTCGACCCGGACACCGGGTCCGTCTACGAGGAACTGCTGCGCCGCGAGGTCGACCTGCACCGCGCCCGGCACACCATCGACGCCGTCGCCGCCGAGCCGCACGACGCCGAACTCCTCCGGGTCGCCGTCGGCGACCCGCTGCTGCGCGTGCGGCGGCTCACCACGTCCAGCCGGGGCGTGCCGCTGGAGGACGCCGACGACCGCTACCTGCCCGCCATGGCCACCTTCACCATCGAGAACACCATCGAAGGCCGTACCGTCATCGGCCGCTACCGCACCGAAGAGGACTGACACCGTGATCGAGCTCGCCGCCCTGGACATGGCCGGTACCACCATCGACGAGGCAGGCGCCGTCTACCGGGCACTGCGCACCGCCGTCGAGCGCACCGGAGTCGCCGTCGCCGAGGCCGACCTGCAGACCTGGATGGGCACCGACAAGCGCGAGGCCATCGCCGCCCTGGTCCGCACCGGCGGCGGCACCCCGACCCCGGAGCTCGTCGAGGACGGCTACGCGGCCTTCGCCGAGTTCCTCCGCGAGGCCTACCGGACCACTCCTCCGCGGGCCCTGCCCGGCGTCGAGGACGCCCTCGCCGAGCTGCGCCGACGCGGCATCAAGGTCGCGCTGACCACCGGCTTCAGCGACGACGTCGCGTACCCGCTGCTCGAATCGCTCGGCTGGTCCACCGGCGAGGGCGGCAACCTCGACGCGGTCGTCACCTCGGACGAGGTCCCGCGCGGGCGTCCGGCGCCGCACATGATCCACCGGGCGATGGAGAAGACCGGGGTCATCGACACCCGCCGCGTGCTGGTCGCCGGCGACACCGTCGTCGACGTCGAGGCGGGCGCCAACGCCGGGGCCGGCGTGGTCATCGGCGTGCTGACCGGGGAACTCACCCGCGCCGCCTTCGAGGGCCGCCCGCACACCCACGTGCTGGACGGCGTCGCCGACATCCCGGCCCTGCCCGAGACCCGGCCGACGGCCTGACCTCACGGCCCCATGGCCCACGGCCCGCGGTCGCCCGGCACGACCCGCGGAACACGGCCGTACGAGCCCGACCGCCGGGAACCCGGCCGCCCGGCCCGGCCCGATCGACGCGCGGCCCGGCCCGGCGGACACCCCGTCAGGACGGGCTGGTGGCCAGCACCGCGGTGGCGGTCACCTTGTTGTCGCACTCGGCGAAGAGGCCGTCGGCCAGGGCCACCTGATGCGCTCCCGCGCCCGGCAGGCCCACCACGAGGGTGGGGTAGGCGACCGGCGTGGCCCCCGAGACGCAGCTGCCGTCGCCCTCGCCCTGGACCTGGACGAAGGTGAGCTTGAGCCAGGCCTTCCCGCCGGGGGCCAGCCGCACCGGGGCGGCGGCGCCGGTGTGAGTGACGGCGAGCGGGGCGTTGCGGTCCGGGGAGCCGTTGGCCGCCCCGGCCACGGTCGGGAAGCCCTGCAGGGTGCACGGGTGGGCGGAGGTGTCGGTGAACGCGACGACGACCGCTCCCACCCCGGTGCCCGCGGGCCGCTGCGCGGCCTGGTGGGCGTCCGCCTTCAGGTCGCCGACCCCGCAGGCCGGGGCCGTCGCACCGGCGGACGGGGATGCACCGGCCGGAGCGGCTCCCGTGGCCGGGCCGCCGGTGGCCGGGCCGCCCTTGGTGGGCGCCGGTGCGCCCGGCGCGGTCGGGACGGTTGCCGCCGCCGTCGGCGCCGCGGTCGGCGCGGCGGCCGGCCCGGGCCCGTCGCCCCCGGGCCCGCACGCCGTCACCAGCAGAGCGGCGGTGGCGGCCGAGACGACGGCAACCGCGGCTCTTCGGGTCTTCGTTCCGTACTGTCCGTTCCGCATGAGGTCCCCCGAGGGTTCGAGCGGTGCGGCCCACTGCCGGCACCTGCCCGGTACACACCGCTGCCGCGGGACCGGTTCCCCGGGCGGGCGGCTGTGACAGGACGGTGACGGGACCGGGCCGCCACCGTCGAACGGCGCCGGCCCGGCCGGGGCGTCGCGGCCGGGGCGCCCGCCCGCGCCCGCTGTCCACCGGCTCCCCGGGACCGGCCGCCCCCGTCGACGGGACCGCCTCCCTGACACCCCGTCATGATCGTTCCCGACGGGGGGAGTCGGGGCCCGTCGCCGCGCACCGCCCGGGCGCCGACGCGCGCCCGGCGGCTCCCCCGCAGGTCGGCCGGGGGTCAAAGTCCGGTCAAGGGTTTCGCCGGAAGGGGGGTCGGGGCCTATCCTGGGGCAGATTTGAACAGACACCTCGTTCGGTGAGGCGTCTTCACGGACACAGGCCACTGATCCCACCTGTCGAGAGACGCTCCGGATCAGGACAGGTCTCCCCGGCTCAAGGGGTGACCCCAAGTGGCTTCCCGCCGCTCGCGACCGGACTCGACCGGGCCCGCCGGCGACCAGGGACACGCCGTGGAGTGCCAAAGCTCTGACGAGTGGGGGTGCACCGGGCGGAGACGTCGGTCCCCCCTGCCGTGCCGCCGCCGCCTCGATGCGCGGCCGAGACCGGGAGGGAGGCGTGATGGACGGAAGTCCTGGCCATAGTCGGCCCATTCCCGCATCGTCCTCGCCGTCCTTCCGCCGTCCGAGGCGCCCCCGCCTGCCCTGACCGCTCCGGTCCGGCCCGCTCCGCCTGCCCGTCCCGACCACCTCGGGACGCGTCGGCGCGCGCCCGGTCCCGGCCCGCGGCCGGGGTGGCGCGGCGCGCCGTCGGGCGGCCCGTGTGCCCCGGTCACTCCGGGGTGAGGGGGTCTTCCTCGTGGCTGCCACCACACTGTTCTCGTCCGCCACGGCCCGGCTGCGCGACCGCACGGTCGACGCCGAGCGCCGCACCACGGCCTCCCGGGCCGTCCGGTCCTCGCTGGTCTCCCTCGCCGGCCTGATCGGCGGCCCGGTCGCCAACCAGGCCGGGGAGGAGATGGGCCGGATCGTCGACGTGGTCGCCCGGCTCTACGGGCCGGAGCCCTACCCGCCCGTCACCGGTCTGATCATCCGGATAGGCCGTCGCCGCGCCTTCATCGCCGCCGACGCCGTCGACCGGATCCTGACCGGCCGGGTCCGGCTGCGCACCGCCCGGGTGGACCTGCGCGAGTTCAACCGCCGGCCCGGCGAGGTGCTGCTCGCCCGCGACGTGCTGGACCACCAACTCGTCGACGTGGACGGCGTGCAGGTCACCCGCGCCGCCGACCTCTACCTGGCCCCGCTGGCCGCCCGCACCGTCCTGGTCGGCGTCGACGTCTCCCTGCCGACCCTGCTGCGCCGCCTCGGCCCCCGCCGCTGGCAGGCCCGCCCGACCCCGGACCGCGTCCTGGACTGGCAGTCCGTCGCCCCGTTCGGCGAGCAGGCGACCCACGGACCGGCCGAGGTCCGGCTGCGCGCCTCCCGCTCCGCGCTGCACCGGCTGCGCCCGGCCGACCTGGCCGACATCCTGGAGGACCTCGGCCGCCACGAACGCCAGCAGCTGCTCGGCTGGCTGGAGCCCGAGCACGCCGCGGACGCGCTGGAGGAGATGGAACCCGCCGAGCTGGAGAACCTGCTCCGCGAGGCCCCGCCCGAGCACGCCGCCCGGCTGGTCGACGAGATGGAGCCCGACGAGGCCGCCGACGCCCTGCGCGACCTCGACCCCGGCGAGCGCGAGACCCTGCTCGCCCGGATGCCCGCGCCCGGGGCGGCCGAGCTGCGCGCCCTGCTCACCCACCGCGAGGGCACCGCGGGTGGCGCGATGACCACCCTGCTGGTCACCGCCGGCCCCGCACACACCGTCGCCCGGGTCCGGGCGGAGCTCGCCGCGCAGGCCGACCACCGCACCGACATCGACGCGGTCGCCGTGCTGGACGAGGACGGCCGGCTGCTCGGCGACCTCCCCCTGTTCGACCTGGCCGTGGCCGAGGACACCACGGTGGTCGCCGACCTGCTCGGCTGGCTGGCCCAGTTCGGCCCGCCGGTGACCGTCCCGCCCGACACCCGCCTCGCCGAGGCCGCCGACCACCTGATCGCGGCCCGCGCGACCTCCCTGCTCGTGGTCGACGACACCGGCCGCCCGCTCGGCCGCGTCCTGGCCGACGACATCCTCGACACGCTGCTGCCCGAGCGCGGGCGCCTGCACTTCCGGAGGCTCCTCAAGTGACCCGCGACCTCGACACCCGCACCTCCGGCACCCGCTCGGACCGCGGTGCGGACACCGCCCACCCGGCGGCCGCGCCGCCCGGCACCGCACCGCCCGGCCGCCGCCGGGGCTGGCGCCGGATCGCCGCCGTCGCGATGGTCGCCGGCCCCGGCCTGGTCGCCGCCAACGCCGGCAACGACGCCGCCGGCATCGCCACCTACGCCAGCGCGGGCTCCCAGTTCACCTACGGCACGCTGTTCTTCATGGTGCTGGTCACCGTCGCCCTGGTCATGGTGCAGGAGATGGCCGTCCGGCTCGGCGCCCACACCGGCAAGGGCCTGGGCGCGCTGATCCGCGAACAGTTCAGCCTGCGCCTGACCGCCCTCGCGGTGTTCTGCCTGCTGCTCGCCAACACCGGTCTGGTGGTCAGCGAGTTCGCCGGGATCGGCGCCGCGTTCGAGCTGCTCGGGGTGCCCAAGTGGGCGGTCATCCCGCCGGCCGCCGTCCTGCTCTGGTCGCTGGTGCTGTTCGGCTCCTACAAGTGGGCCGAGCGGATCTTCCTGATCATGTCGCTGGCGTTCTTCGCCTACCCGGTCGCCATGGTCCTCGGCCACCCCGACTGGGGCCGGGTCGGCGAGCACCTGGTCGTCCCGCACCTGGAGCCCAGCAAGGACTTCATCCTGCTGGCCGTCGCGCTCATCGGCACCACGGTCAGCCCCTACATGCAGTTCTACGCCGCCGCGGGAGTCGTCGACCGCGGCGCCAAGCCCGCCGACTACAAGCTGATCCGCGCCGACGCCGTGCTCGGCGCCGTGTTCGCCTGCGTGATCAGCCTGACCATCATCATCGCCACCGCGGCCGCGATCGGCGGCACCGGCCCGCTGGAGTCCGCCGCGCAGGCCGCCGAGGCGCTCACACCGGTCGCCGGTCACGGCGCCGAGCTGCTGTTCGCCTTCGGCCTGATCGGCGCCTCCGCGCTGGCCGGCGCCGTGGTGCCGCTCTCGGCGAGCTACGCCATCGGCGAGGCCGCCGGCGTCGAGCGTTCCGTCTCCCGCAGCTTCCGCGACGCCCCGCTGTTCCTCGGGGTGTTCACCGCCCAGATCGCGCTCGGCGCCGTCGTCGCGCTGACCCCGGTGGACGTCATCCAGCTGCTGATCGGCACCCAGGTCCTGCAGGGTCTGATCAGCCCGATCGTGCTGATCTACCTGCTCGTGCTGACCAACCGCCGTGCCGTGCTCGGCGATGCCGCCAACAGCCCGCGCTACCGCCTCGCGGCCACCGTCGTGGTGGTCGGCGTCGCGGCCATGTCGACGATCCTGCTCGTCCAGACCGTCCTCGGCTGGTTCGGTCTCGCCTGAAACCGGAGCGTGCGGGGCCCCGTCGGCAGCGGCCGGCGGGGCCCTTCGTCATCGGTCCGGCGGGCCTCGTCCCCCCGGCCCGGCCGGGGCGGGCCGCTGACGCTCCCCGCCGCGGATCGCGCGATTTCGGCCGAACCTCGGCCGTGCGGTTCCGGTGAAGCCACTCGTCGACCCGTTCACGAGATGTCCACGACTCCACAGTGCTAGAACCGTCGGGTCGGGCCGCGCCCCCGTCGTCGGCCCGCCCGGTACCGCCGTTCCCCGCGTTTCCGTGCCGTTCCGGTCACCCCCCAGGGAGAGCCATGTCCACCGCACGCACCCGCCCCGCCCGCCTGTTACTCGCCGCGCTCGCCGCCTTCGCCCTGCTGCTCTCGGGCGCGGCCACCGCGACCACCGCGAGCGCCACCACCACCGGGCTGGACGGCAGTTGGGCCTGCACCGTGCCGTCCGGGTACGTCTACGACCAGGTGTCGATGAACCGCAGCTGCAGCGGCGGCGGGAGCTGGAACTCGCCGCAGTTCCACCTGCGGACCCCCGTCGACGGACTGACGGCCTGTCTCAGCGCGCCCGGCTTCGTCTACGACCAGATCACCTGGGGCCTCGCCTGCAGCCAGCAGAGCGGCGTCCAGTCGAACCAGTACCACCTGCGCACGCCGGCCGACGGCATGACCGCCTGCGTCGGCACCCCGGCCTTCACCTACGACTGGATCACCTGGGGCACCGCCTGCAGTCTCCAGCCCGGCGTCCCGTCCAACGCCTTCCACCTCCGCAAGCCGGTCAGCGGTCTCTGGGCCTGTGACGTGCCCAAGGGCTTCACGTACAGCGCGACCACCCAGAACACCGACTGCAGCCTCTACCAGGGCGTCCCGTCCACCAAGTTCCTCCTGCTCGGCTGAGCGCTCCCGCAGCGCGGAACGGGAGCGGGAGATCGGCCCTGCCGACCTCCCGCTCCCGCCGTCGCGGCACGGTTCCCGGCGCGGCGCCGGTCAGTTGCCGCCGTGGATCAGGCGCAGCGAGAAGCCGTCGTCGGTGGGGACGGACGGCGTCCGGACCTGCGTCACCCCGGTCGCGGCGTCGTAGTACCACCCCGAGCGGGCCGAGTCGAGCGCGGCCGCCGAGCCGAGCCGGGGCAGCGGGCCGTCGTCCGTGACCACCAGGCGCGGGGCCGGCCGGCCGTGGACGGTGAAGCGGTACCCCCGCTCGGCCGGTTTGCCCGCGTAGGTCCCCTCGCTGGCGCCGACGTCGACGGTGGTGACGGCCCGGTTGGTGTGCACGTCCACCCGCTGGGTGGCCGAGGAGCCGGCGGCGAACTGCCGGGTGACGCCGTCGTCCTCGTACAGGGTGTACGAGGAGTCGCCCTTCGCCTGCGGGTAGAGGTCGTAGTCGAGTTCGGAGCGGTCCCGGTTCTCCCAGGACAGCGTGCCCTTGGGCCACATGGGCACGATCGCGCCGCCGCGGACGAACAGCGGCAGCGTGTCGAGCGGGGCGGAGTAGCCGTCGACCGTGGTCGGCCCCTGGTAGGTGCGGCCGGTCCAGTAGTCGGTCCAGGTGCCCTCGGGCAGGTAGATGCCGTCGCGCACGGCGGTGTCCGAGTAGACCGGTGCGACGAGGAAGTCGGGCCCGGCGAGGAACTCGTAGGTCGCGTTCGGCCCCAGGGCGTTCGGGTCGTGCGGGTACTCCAGGGCGAGCGGGCGGACGGCACCGATGCCGGTGCGGGTGGCCTCCTCGGACAGGGTGTACATGTAGGGCAGCAGCCGTTCCTTGAGCTGCAGGTACTTCCGGTTGATCGAGGTGTACGGCTCGCCGTCCAGCCAGGGCTGCTGGTCGCGCTGCTGCTTGCCCGTCATGTCCCGGGCCCAGCCGTCCATCGTCATGATCGCCGGGAGGAAGGCCTTCCACTGCAGGTCGCGGGTGTACATCTTCGGGTCGCGGCGGTAGATCGAGCCGACGTCGCCGGTGTTGTAGGCGATGCCGGACATGGTGGCGCCGGCGTAGGTCGGGATCTGCCAGCGGACGTAGTCCCAGGACAGGCTCTGGTCGCCGCTCCACAGCACGCCGCAGCGCTGGGCGCCGGCCCAGGAGACCGGCAGCCAGACGAAGCCGCGGGCGTCGCTGCTGTCCTCGATGCCGGCCTTGGCCTGGTCGCAGGCGTTCAGCGCGAAGTCGTAGCCGTTGCCGACCCAGGCCACGTCGAGCTTGCGCACCCGGACGCCGGCCTTCACCTCGGTGGCCTGGTCGGGCAGGCCGTTCTGGGTCCACAGGCCCAGCTGGGCGTGGTCCTTGCGCAGGCCCTCGCCGGTCTGCGCCAGGTTCTCGTAGCCGCAGCCGTAGCCGTCGTTGACCAGCATCCAGCCCAGCGGCATCTGGTTCCGCACGTAGTCGTCGGCGACCTTCAGCGCGTCGGTGGTGTGGCGCTCGCCGCGGTTGGCGTTGTGCAGGTAGCAGTCGGAGTCGCCGGGCTCCAGGCCGTAGACGGGCGGCATGAAGGGCTTGCCGACGAGGGCGGTGTACCGGCCGATCACCGACTTGACGTCACCGGTGAAGTAGTAGGCGTCCAGGCGGCGTTCCTGCTGTCCCGTGTGGACGGGCGAGCCGAAGTCGTAGGTCCCGGGCGCGAAGGTGTTCCGGAAGACGCCGTAGCCGGCGCTGGAGACGTAGAACGGCTGGGAGTTGTTCCAGCCGCCCTCGTTCCAGTCGAAGCTGTTGGCGACGTGGACGGTCCTGTCCCGGTGCGAGAAGGAGCCGTTCTGCTCGCCGCCGCCGAAGAACTGCTCGTCCGCGCCGCGCACCAGGCTCTGCCGCAGTCCGCCGGTGCTCCAGCGCAGCGGGGCGTCCTCCTGCCACAGGGCGGTGCCGTCCGCCTTGTAGAGGCCGAACCGCAGCGGGTGCTTGTAGACCCGCAGGACCAGGTCCTTCGAGCGGATGCCGTAGTAGGTGCCGGCGTCGAAGGTGCTGGTGTCGCGCTGGGGTTCGGGCTGCTTGCGGACGATGGTGCTGCCGGCCGGGTCGGTGAGGACGCCGTCCGGGGCGGCGCGCAGCCGCAGCTGGTCGTCGGCGAGGAAGTCGACCCTGGCCTTCAGCGTGCCGGCGGAGACGTCGTAACTCCCCTGCGAGCCGCCGAAGGAGGTCAGGTCGCCCGCGTCGGAGGTCTGCGGCAGGTAGGCCGTGCCGGTGTAGGAGCCGCCGTGGACGTCGTAGGGGACGACCAGGACGCGGTAGGTGCCCGAGGCCTTCGGGATCACCGTGGCCTCCGGGTCGGCGGTGCCCGCACTGCTCGCGACCTGTTTGCCGGCGGCGTCGTAGACGTAGAGGTCGAAGTCGTCGGTCTGGTTCTGCCAGCGGACGGAGACCGGGACGCCGCCCTCCGGGTTGTCGTTCCAGTAGCCGGCCGGCACGTTCACGGTCAGGTCGAAGTGGTCGCAGACGGCGCCGCCCGGGTCCTGCGCGGCGGGCGGGCAGGAGGCCGGGTCGCCGAGGGTGCCCTTGGCGTACTGCGGGCTCTGCCAGGTGACGCTCTGGTGGCCCTGGTCGAGGACGGCGGAGCCGGGGGTGGCGGCCCGGGCGGGGAGCGCGGGCCCGGCCAGCGCGGTGATGCTGCTCAGGGCCACGGCGAGGGCGGCCCGGCGGGGCCTGGGTCGGTGGGGTCGGGGTCGGTGGGGCCTGCTGGGTCGGGGGCGGGGTAAGCGCACGGCGGTGCCTCCGTTCGGGGGGTGGTGGTGGCGGACGGGGAGTCGCGGCACAAGGGGGTTCGGCGGGCTGGCGGTCTCGGCGGACGGGCCGGGGCGGACCCGGTTGCGGGCTGTCGGCGCTCCCTCCTCAGGCACCGTGGTCGCGCAGCACGACCGACCGGGTGAGGTGGCGGGGCCGGTCCGGATCGCAGCCCCGCGCGGCGGCGACGGCGACGGCCAGCCGCTGGGCCCGGACCAGGTCGGCCAGCGGGTCGAGGTCCGCCGCCGCGTCGCCGGACCCGGCGACGAGCCGGCCGCCGGCCCGGGCGATGTCCTCGGTGAGCCCGTCGGGCAGCGGGCCGAACGTCCAGGTGACCCGGCCCGGCGCGGCGATGGCGATCGGCCCGTGCCGGTACTCCATGGCCGGGTACGCCTCGGTCCACGCCCCGGCCGCCTCGCGCAGCTTGAGCCCGGCCTCCAGCGCCAGGCCGTGGGTCCAGCCCCGGCCGAGGAAGGTGAACTGCTCGGCGCCGTCGAGTGCGGCGGGCAGCGGTTCCGTGACGGCCCGTTCGGCGTCGCGCACCGCCCGGGCCAGCGGGCGCACTCCCGCCGGGAGGGCGTCCTCGGTCTCCAGCCGGGCGCGGAGCAGGGCCAGGGCGGTGGTCGCGAAGCGGGTCTGCACCACCGAGCGCTCGTCGGCGAAGTCGAGCACCGCGACGGTGTCGGCCAGCGCCACGACCGGCGTGGCCGGGTCGGCGGTGAGGGCGCCGGTGGGCACTCCGGCGGCGCGGGCGCGGGCGAGCAGGTCCAGCACCTCGGTGGTGGTGCCGGAGCGGGAGATGGCCAGCACCCGGTCGTAGCGGCGCCCGTGGGGGAACTCGGAGGCGGCGAAGGCGTCCGTCTCGCCGTGGCCTCCGCCCTCACGCAGCGCCGCGTAGGCCTGGGCCATGAACCAGGAGGTGCCGCACCCGGTGACGGCGACCCGCTCGCCCCGGCGGGGCAGGACGTCGGCGTGCCGGGGCAGCGACTCGGCGGCGCGGCGCCAGCACGCGGGCTGCGAGGCGATCTCGGCTGCGGTGTGGGAGGTCATGCGGCGACTCCTTCGGAAGGGCTGGTCGGACGGGTCGACCGGACGGCGGCGGGCGCTACTTGACCGATCCGGCGGTCAGTCCGGACACCACCCGGCGCTCGATGAGGGCGAACAGCACCACGACCGGCACGATGGCGACGACCGAGCCGGCGAAGAGGTAGTTCCACTCCACGGTGTAGTTGCCGATGAAGCTGTTGATCCCGACGGTGAGGGGCTGGCGCTCCGGCGCCGTCGAGAGGGTCAGGCCCATCACGAACTCGTTCCAGGCCGCGATGAAGGTGAAGACCAGCGCGGTGACCACGCCGGGCATGGCCAGCGGCAGCACCACCCGGCGCAGCGCGCCGAGCCGGCCGAGGCCGTCGATCATGGCGGCCTCCTCCAGCTCGACCGGGATCGAGCCGATGTAGGCGGTGAGGATCCAGACGGCGAAGGCCAGGTTGAAGGCGGCGTTGCAGAGGATCAGCGTCCAGACCGAGTTGAGCATGTCCAGCCGGTAGAACTCGCGGTACAGGCCCACCAGCAGCGAGGTCGGCTGGAACATCTGGGTGACCAGCACCAGGAGCAGGAAGAGCCGGCGCCCCCGGTAGCGCACCCGCGCGGTGTGGTACGCGGCGGGCAGCGCGACCAGCAGCACCAGCAGGGTGGAGCCGCCCGCGACCAGCAGGGTGACCCGCAGGTTGGCGCCGAGGGTGGAGTCGCGCCAGACGTCGACGAAGTTGGACCAGGCGAAGTGCCGCGGCAGGTAGGTCGGGTCGCGCAGTTCGTCGGCCGGGCGCAGCGCCGTGACGGCCATCTCCAGGTACGGGAGCAGGAAGACGGCGGCGAGCAGCCAGGCCGCTGCGGCGACCAGCAGGGTGCGCGGGCGAATGCCCGGCGGTGTCCGACGGTCCGTCAACTCTCCTCCCCACGAGCCCGGCCGGTGACCTTGAGGAAGGCCAGGACCATGACCACGACCAGGGCGAAGTTGACCACCGACATGGCCGCGGACTCGCCGATGTCGGAGCTCTTCAACTGGTACACGAACACGGTGGTGGTGGCCGTGTCGCTGCTCGGGCCGCCCTGGGTCATGCCCCAGATGACGGGGAAGGAGTTGAAGACGTTGATCAGGTTGATCACCAGGCCGACCAGGAAGGCCGGGCGCAGCAGCGGCAGGGTGAGCCTCCGGTAGGTCTGCCACCGGGAGGCGCCGTCCACCCGAGCCGCCTCGTACAGCTCCCCGGGGATGGTCTGCAGGCCGGCGAGCAGGGTGTAGGTGGTGAACGGCAGCGAGACGAAGACGGCGACGGCCACCATCCACGGCCAGGCGGTCGCCGGATCGCCGAGCCAGTCGCGGGGCCCGTCGACGAGGCCGAGGTCCGTCATCGCGGTGTTGAGCACGCCGGCGGTCCGGTCGAGCATCCACCGGAACCCGATCGCGGTCATCAGGACGGACGCCGCCCATGGCGCGATCAGGGCCCAGCGGGCGAACCTGCGGCCGGGGAAGCGCTGGTCGAACAGCTGGGCCAGGCCGAGCGAGAGCACCATCGTCAGGGCGACCACGGCGACGGTCCAGAGCACGGTGGACAGCAGCACGCGGCCGAGGTCGGCCTCGCCGAGGAGCTTGCGGTACTTGTCCAGCCCGGCCGGGCCGCGGACGAAGCCGCTGGTGCTGACGCGCAGGAACGAGGTGCGGACCATCTCGTACACGGGCCACAGGACGACGAGGGCGATCAGCAGGAGGGCCGGGGCGATCCAGGGCAGCGGTCCGGGGCCGCGGCGGCGGCGCGCACGGGCGGGTGCGCGCCGGCGGGGCCCGGCCGCCTGCGGGGCGGGGGCACGGACGGTCATGGCGGGTGCCTTTCGCGGGGCACGTGGGGGACGGCCTCCCGTGGGGGCGGCCGCTGGTGCGCGGCTACGTGTTCGCAGCTACGTGTTCGCGGCTACGTGTTCACAACTACGTGTTCGCGGCTACTTGTTCGCGACGGCGTCCCGGGCCTTCTTCTCCAGGTCGCCGAGCACCTTGGCCGGGTCTCCGGCGACGGCGCTGCCGACGGACTTCTTCAGCTCGGCCGAGACGGCCTCCCAACTGGTGTCGCCCAGCGGGTAGAAGGTGGCCCCGGGCAGCAGGGCGAAGAAGGGTTCCAGGTCCGGGTGCTTCCCGTCGGCGGTCATCTCCCGCAGGGCGTCCTGGGTGACCGGCATCAGGTTGTAGGTCTCGTAGAACCGGAGCGTGTTGTCCTTGGTGTAGACGAAGTCGAGGAAGCTGCGGACCTGGTCGCGGTGGCCGTTCTTCTTGAACGCCATCATCCAGTCGGCCACGCCGAGGGTGGACGCGAGCGGGCCCGTCTTGCCGGGGACGGGCGCGACGCCGTAGTCGACCTTGCCGTCCCGGGCCATCGTGATCAGCGAGGGGTGCCCGTTGAGCATGGCCGCCTTGCCCGCGGCGAAGTCGGCGAACGCGGTCTTGCGGTCGGTGCTGGCGGGATTGGCGTAGGTCAGGCCCGGGTCGACGAGGCTGCTCCTGAGCCAGCGGAAGGTGTCGACGTTGGCCTGGCTGTCGAGGGTGTAGGTGCCGTCCTTGCCGGTGGGGCCGCCGCCGTTCCCGAGTTCCCAGAGCATGCTCTCGCCCTGGGCCTCCTCGGGGCCCAGCGGCAGCGCGTACGGGGTGACCCCGGGCACCTTGGCCTTGATGAGCGCGGCGTCCTCGCGCAGCTCGTCCCAGGTGGTGGGCGGCCGGGTGATGCCGGCCTGCTGGAGGACCGCCTTGTTGTAGAAGAAGGCGCGGGCCGAGGAGACGAACGGGATGCCGTACTGCACGCCGTTGACGCTGCCCGCCCGGGCGAGGCTGTCGATGAGGTTGGCGCGGGTGTCGACGGACAGCACGTCCTCGGCCTTGTAGAGCAGGTCGTCGGCGACCTTGTCGGCGTAGCCGCCGGTCTGCAGGACGTCCGGGACGTTGCCGCTCTGGATCATCGTCTTGACCTGCTTGTCGATGTCGTTCCAGTTGACCACCTGGACGTCGACGGTGATGTCGGGGTGGGCCGCCGTGAAGGCGGCGGCGAGGCCCTTCCAGTAGGCCTTGGAGCTGTTGGACTCCTTGTCGCCGTAGTCGGCGGCGACCAGTTTGAGCGTCACCTTGCGCCCGGGGCCGGACCCGGCGTCCTCGCTCCCGGCGCCACCGCCGCTGCCGCAGGCCGTGAGGGCGAGTGCGGCGAGGGCGCACGTCGTGGCGAGGGACAGCACAGATTTGTTCACCGCAGTTACCGCCTTCGTGCGAGCTCGATCGGCTGATCCAAGTTGCTTGAAGAGAGCTGGTTCTGAGCAGTTCCGAAAGAGCTTCCTGCTTCAGGCAGTTCATGTCAACGGCCGGGACACCGAAAAGCCCGGCCGGGGCGGGCCCGGCCGGGCGTCAGGGGTGCGTACGGGTCGGCACAGGGTTCAGGCCGCGATCCGGCGGCGTTCGGGGCCGTCGGCGGCGTTCGACGGCGTTCGACGGCGTGGGGTGGTGTCCGGCAGGGGTTCGGCGGCGGCTTCAGGCCCGCAGGACCCGCACGCCGCACGCGGCGATCTCCTGCTCCCGGGCCGCGCCGGCCTCGTCGTCGGTGACCAGCTCGTGGACGTCCGAGAGCGGGCAGATCCTCGCGAAGGTGACCCGGCCGATCTTGGTGCTGTCCGCCAGGACGACGGACCGCGCGCCGGCGCGCAGGAACGCCCGGTCCGTCTGGGCCTCCATCTCGTCGTGCGTGGTGCAGCCCTCCTGGGCCGTCAGGCCGTCCACCCCGATGAAGGCGACGTCCAGGTGGTACTGGGCGAGCATCCGGTCGGCGGCCGGTCCCACCAGTTCGTAGCTCGTGGTCCGGGCGATGCCGCCGACCACCACCAGCCGGACGTCCGGCCGGACGATGAGGTCGGCCGCGATGTTGACGGCGTTGGTGACGATGGTGATCCCGCCGCGCTCGGCCAGCACCCGGGCCAGCTCGCTCGTCGTGGTGCCGCCGGTCAGGCCCACCACCGCGCCGTCCGGCACCAACCGGTCGGCGGCCAGGGCGATCCGCCGCTTCTCGGCCTGCCGCTTCCCGTGCTTGTGCCGCAGCGGCAGTTCCAGGTTGACGGCCCCGGTCACGGCTCCGCCACGGGTGCGGTGCAGCAGCCCCTGGTCGTGCAGTTCCTGCAGGTCCCGCCGGACGGTGGCCGGGGACACCCGGAGCAGCCCGGCCAGCTCGTGCACGTCGGCGCTGCCCGCCTCGGCGATGTGCGCGAGGATCCGGGCGGTACGGTCAGCTTTGAGCATGGCGGAAGTCTAGTGCCGCCCCCGCTCCGGGCGGTTCCGCGCAGGACCGCTCACAGCACGCCGGGGCTTCCGCAGTGGACGGGCATCGCGGAAGCCCGGGCGGACCTGCTGTCGGGGGTCCTCGGAACTCCGTCTTCGGAACTCCGTCCTCAGGGTTCTGTCCTCAGAGCTCCGTCTTCATCCGGCCGACGCACAGCGCCCAGATGACGGTCGCGTCGATCGCGATCAGGACGATGGCCCAGAACGGGTAGTAGGGCAGCCAGAGGAAGTTGGCGATCATTCCCAGCCCGGCGACGACGATGCCGACGGCTCTCGCCCAGACGGCTCCGCTGAAGATCGCGATGCCCGCCACCACGACGATGACGCCGAGGACGAGGTGGATCCATCCCCACCCTTCGGTGTTCATCGAGTACACGTAGGAGCGCGTGACGACGACCAGGTCGTCCTTGGCGATCGCGGAGGTCCCCTGGAAGATCGCCATGAGGCCGGCGGTGATCAGCATGACCCCGGCGAAGATGGTCCACCCGCTCGCGAAGGGGTGCGGATCGCGGGCTCGGGCGTTCTGGCCGGACCCGGTAACACTGCTGGTCATGGCATGGACTCCTTCGATGGCACCGCCTCGCGGACGGCGGGGGTCGGAAGGGACGAACAGTCGGGCGGGAGTGTTCCCGGAAGGTGCCACCCGTCCGGCTCCCCACCGGCGCGGGCGGGCGGCGGGAGGCCGGGGGTGACACGGCGCGGAGCGCACGGACCGGAACCGTGACGGACGGTGAGGCCCGCGGCCGTGAGGTCCGGTTCACGCGGCCGGGCCGCGAGGCTCCGGACCGCGGCACCGGCCATCGGCGGCGCGGCGGCGGTGCCGGGTCCGTCCTGCGGCGGCACCCGCCCGGCACCCGGGTACGGCCCGGAACCGGTGCGGAACACGTCGTCGTCTCGCATGGCGACCGCCCGTCAAGCTCGGCTGGCGGAAAGAGCCCGGAACAGAAGCCCTACGTTCACGGTAGGACCGGACCCGCGTCCTGTCGTGGGCGGGACGCTCCTCGGTCACGGACCGTGACGCCCACGCCGGGCGGCCGGCCGGCCGCAGGACCCCCGGCGGGGGACGCACGGCGGAGGACCCCCGGCGGAGGACCCACGGCCGAGAAGGCCCGGGAACGCGACCGCTCACCGCTCAGCCTCGGCCCCGGCCCCGGCAGGCACCGGCCGGTCGGTGTCGCCGTGCCAGGTGGGCCAGCCGAGCAGTCGGGGGCGTTCCCCGACCCAGGCGCGGGTGTCCTCGCCGATCTCCGCGGTGATCAGCTCCTCCAGCCGGGCACTGTACCGGGCGACGAGGTCGCGGTGAGCCGGGTCGGCGGCGAGGTTCCGCAGCTCGTCGGGGTCGTCCGCACGGTCGTAGAGCACCACGTCGTTGTGCGCGAACAGCGAGTCGACGTCGGCGGGGCGGTTCGGGTCGAGCGGGGAGAAGTAACGGCCGAAGGTGTACCGGTGGTCGAGGTAGCCGCGCAGGAAGCCGCGCTTCTCCCAGTCCGGGCGCAGCTCCCCCGACTGGGCGCGCTCGGGGGCGCGGGGGTCGGCGAACTCGAACCAGAACGAGGAGTCCAGCGTGGTGATGGACTCGACGGCGGTGAGCACGCCCTCGCGGACGGCCGTGCCGTCCATGGCCGGCGCCAGGGAGTGGCCGTGCAGGGCGGGGAAGCGGGTGGCGGTCGCCGTGCGGTCCAGTCCGGCGAACTCCAGCAGGGTGGGCGCGAGGTCGACGGCGGAGGCGAGCGCCTCGGTGCGGCCGCCGCCGGCCGCGTCGGGGTGGCAGAGCACGAACGGGACGTGGACGTTCTCGTCGTAGACCAGGTTGCCCTTCTGGCGCAGGCCGTGGCTCCCCGCCATCTCGCCGTGGTCCGAGGTGAAGACGACCACGGTCCGGTCGGCCTGGCCGGAGGCCTCCAGCGCGTCGAGCACGAACTCGATGCTGCGGTCGACGTCCCGGATGGCGTTGAGGTAGAAGTTCAGGCCGTCGTACCAGTGCCGTTCGTCGGCCACCGGACCGAACACCGTGTCGATCATGCGCGCGAACTCCACCACCGCCGGTGCCGCGCCGGACAGGTCGTCGCGCAGGCTGGCGGGCAGGTCGAAGTCCCAGCGGCGGCGGTAGACCGGGATGTCGGCGGCGGCCCGTGCCACCACGGCGTGCGCGAGGCCGAAGGGCAGCCGGACCCGGGGCGATCCGCCGTAGTCGAAGCTCATGATGTCGTGCGGGTTCACGAAGTTGACGGCCATGAACCAGGGCTGGTCGGCCGCCACGACCGGGGCCCGGTTGCGCAGCCACTTCACAGCCTGGCCGGCGATCACGGGGTCGATCCTGAGCCCGGCCCATGCTCCGCCGTCGATGTCCCCCCAGTCGTTGAACTCGCTGAACCCGTACGGCTCCAGGGCGTCCGTGGTAGGCCCGGGGTTCTGCGGCGTGACGTAGGCGTTCGACAGGTGCCACTTGCCCTGGTAGGTGCAGAAGTAGCCGGCCTGGCGCAGCATCGTGCCGAGCGTGCCCAACCGCGGGTCCAGCGGGCGGATGTAGGGCATGTTGTCGTTGTCGTAGATCTCGGTCAGCGGCAGGTGCTGCCCGGTGTAGATGACGGACCGCGCGGAGCTGCACATGGCCGAGGCGGTGTAGTAGCGCTCGAAGGTGGTGCCCCGCTCGGCGAGCCGCTCCCGGGCGGGCAGGGTGTAGCCCGGCGGGCGGGGGATCGCCGCCCGTTCCTCGTCGGTGACGATCAGCAGGATGTTCGGGCGATGGGTCATGGCCACCTGTTCTGGGTGTGCGGAACGGTCGGGAGGTCCGGGTCGGGCGCTCGGTGCCGGTCGTCCGTCACTCGTCGGTACGACTGCCGGAGTCGCCCTCCCCGGAAGCCCTGCCCTGACCAGCGGGGCCGCCCTGACCGGTGGAGGGGCCCTGACCCGTGGAGGGGCCCTGACCTGCGGGGCCGCCCTGCCCGGCGGCGTCGCCCGCCCCGGAAACCCCGCCCTGCCCGGCGGGGCCGCCCTGCCCGGCCGAGGGGCCGGCGCCTCCACCGGTACCGGCTCCGCCATCGGTGCCGGCCGCTCCGCCCGCGCCGGTGGCGGGGCTGGTGGCGACGACCCGGCCGGACGCGGCGAGCAGTGCCAGGACGGCGAGCACCGCGAGCAGCACCAGGACCAGCAGCAGCACGGTCAGCACGGTCGGGTGGTTCCAGAGGGCGAACACCAGGGCCACGATCAGCAGTGCGCCGAGGATGAGCCAGCGGCGGTGGGCCTCGGTCCAGGTCCCGACCCGGCCGGTGGTCACGCCGTGCGAGCCGCTCCAGCCCGCCACGGAGTCCGCGACGTGGTCGGCCCGGCCGCGCACGCCGCGCGGCAGCCGTCCCGCGCCGGAGAGGTAGGCGCCGAGCGCGATCACCACACCCAGCACGATCGCGGTGCGCAGGCTGATCCGCAGGAAGTGCAGCAGCGTGTCGAAGACCGCGGCCGCCGCGGCCGGGGACTGCACGGCGGGCGGCAGATGGTCGAGGTAGTAGTGGCGGGCGATCACCAGGGCGATCGCCACCAGCAGGCAGGCGAAGGCCGCGCCGAGCGTCGTGGCCACCAGGGCGCGGCGCCGGCGCCGCGCCAGCACGACGCCGATCGCGCCGATCAGCACGGTGATGATCGGCAGCCAGTTGCCGATCACGTCAAGGGCGTGCGCGGCACGGCGGATCTTGGCCAGCTTGTCGGACTGGAACAGCACGAGCTGCTTGTTGACGTCGGGGATCTTCTCGGCCGGGGTCAGGCCGGCGGACACCAGGTCGTTCTTCAGCGTGTCGACGGCCGTCCCGACGTTGAGGGTGACGGTGCCGCCGTTGACCTCGACCGCGCCCCGGCCCTCGCCGGTGAGGGCGTGGACCACGGCCGTGTGCGCGGCGCGGTTGGCCTGCGTCCACGCGGTGGCGAAGGCGTTGCTCTGCACGACCTTGGTCGCGGCCTTGGTGACCACCTGGTCCACCGCGTCGTCGATCTTGGGCCCGAGTGCCTTCACCGCCGAGGCGGCCTTGGGCGGCAGGCCCTGTGACTGCAGCCAGGAGGACACGTCGGAGGCGACGGCCGGCCCGTCCACCTTCACGTCCACCGCCTTCGTGATCCGGGCGACCGCGGCGTCCTGGATCGCGGGGTTGGTGGCCAGCGGGGCGACGGTGGAGACGTAGCGGTTGGTGTCCAGCACGATGTCGTGCACCCAGACGGTGAGCAGCGAGATCGGCACCAGGATGCAGGTCAGCGTGATCAGCACGGCGGAGACGGTGCTCATGACGATCCCGCCCGCCCGGGAGCGGTGCCGGGGCTCCGGGGGCGTGCCCCCGTTCACCGGCGCGCCCGTGGGGGGCTCGGACGAAGGGGTTTCCAGTGGCCCGTTCAACGATTCTCCCGGCGGTCGGCACGCGGCCGTACTGCCGCTGTTCCTCATTCACGCCGCAAGGTCCGCCGCCCGGCACGCCGGATTGGGCCGCCCGGACGAGCGGCGGAAGCGGCGCTCCGGCGGCACGCGCCCGCTCCGCGCCCACTCCGTGCCCGCTCCGCGCCGGCTCCGTGCCCGCTGCCGCCGCCCGGCATTCGGCGTCCGGCACCGGACCGTGCCCTCACCCCGGGCAGGTGATCCCCGGGCGGGCGGCGGGACCTAGCGTCGAAGCAGCGCCCGGGCCGGTCGGCCGGGCGACGGACTCCACGTGGAAGGAGCACCGCCATGGCCGAGGACGACCTCGTCGAGACCGGGCCCGTCGACTACCTGGTGGTCGAGTTCCCCGGCAACCGCATGACCGGGGAGGGGCTTCCCCTGCTGATCGACCTGGTGGACCGGGGCGTGATCCGCATCCTGGACTTCGCGTTCGTGCGCAAGGACGCCGACGGCACCGTCGTCGGGATGGAAATCGCCGACTTCGACGGTGACGGCCTGCTGGACCTGGCCGTCTTCGAGGGGGTCGGCTCGGGCCTGATCGGCGCCGACGACCTGGGCGAGGCCGCCGCGGTCCTCGAACCCGGGAACTCGGCCGGGGTGCTGATCTACGAGAACACCTGGGCCGCGCCGTTTGCCACGGCCCTGCGCCGGGGCGGTGCCCGGGTCGTCGCCAGTGGCCGGGTGCCGGTGGCGGACCTGCTGCACTCCCTGGACGAACTGGACGACACCGCCGGGGCCGATGCGTCGGAGGGCTCCGCCTCCGGGGCGTCCGCCGCCGGGTGACCTCACCGAGAGGAGAAACCAGTCATGCCTGGACTACTGCGCGGAGTGGCGCGCACCGCCGTCATCGCCGGCACGGCGACCTCCGTGTCCAACCGGGTGTCCCGCCGTCAGGCGGGCCGCTGGGCCCAGCAGGACGCGGCGGCCGAACCCGCGCCGCCGCCCCCGCCGCCCGCACCGGCTCCCGCCGCTCCCGCACCCGCGAGCATGGACGACAAGATCTCGCAGTTGCAGCAGCTGGCGCAGCTGAGGGACCAGGGGGTGCTCACGAACGAGGAGTTCGCGGCGCAGAAGCAGCGGCTCCTCGCCGGCTGACCACCCCGGGCGTCGCCGGCTGAACAGCCGTCGACGCGTGGTGCCCCGTCCCGGTCCGGCCCGGGACGGGGCACCGTCGCGTCCGACGGGGCACCGTCGCGTCCGCGGCCCGCGACCGCTGCGGCCCCCGCCCACGGGCACGGCCCCGGGGAGAGCAGCAGGGACGGACCGGTGGAAACACACCGCCCACGGACCGGTCCGGTGCCGGGACACCCCGACACCGGACCGGTCCGTGCACCGGACGCCGTGCTCAGGCGCCGGGAGTGGACTGCGAACCCCCTTCCGCCCGCGGCGCGGCGGGCGCGGCCGGCGGGAGGGACGGCTCCGGCTGCCCGGGGCCGCCGTGGGCGGTCAGGGCGTAGATGCCGATCACGTCGATCGCGAGCAGGGTCACCGACCAGAGCGGGTACGAGGGGGCGAAGGCCATCTGCGCGAAGGCGTTCAGACCGAGCACGACGACACCGGTCCACCGGGCCCACTGCGCGCGGGTCACCAGGACGCCGTAGGCCGCGGCGAGTTGGACGACCGCCAGGGCCAGGATCGCCCAGCCCCAGGCGCGCAGGTCGCCGAAGACGTAGTGGGCGTCGCCGATGAAAACGTGCGACCGTGCGATGGCGGCGATGCCGTCCAGGGCGTTGAGGGCGCCCAGCAGCACCAGCAGCACACCGGCGAAGGTGATCAGTCCGGAGCCCGGATGACCGGTTCCGCGGGCGCCGGCTGACGGGTTCGCACCGTGCGGGGCGATGGCGGTCATGGTTGCCTCCAGGTGGGGGTACGGCCGTGCCGCGCGCGACCGTGGCGTCGGCGGACCGGCTGGTCCACCGGCCGGGCGTCCGCGGCGGCGGCGAGGGGCCCGATGCCACCACTCAGTCAGATCCGCGCGGCGGCGGCACCACCCGGACCGGGTGATTCAGTGCCCGACGGCCACCTTGGCCGCCACGATGACCAGGCCCAGGACCAGGTTGACCGCGCCCTCGGCGGCGGCCTGGCGCGTCGTGGCTCCGGCCCGGCGGGCGCCCAGGGTCGCCCAGGTCACCTGCTGGGCCACGGCGACGCCGAGGGCGAGCCAGGCGTTCTCCCCGGCCCCGAGCCAGGGGCTGACCAGAACCGCCAGGGCGGGCAGTGCCGACGCCTCGACGAGCGGCCACTCGTGCCGACCGACCTTGCGCACCTGGTGCCACTTGACCGTGCGGCCGACCTCGCGCTCTCCGGCCACCTCGGCGTAGACGTGGGCGATCCAGAAGACCAGCCCGGTGATCACCAGCAGCAGGATGAGCGACAGCCGGGGGTGCGGCTCCTGGAGGCTGGAGGCCGCGATCACGGAGGCCGCCAGCATCGAGCCGTACACCGCGCCGGCGTAGTCCGTCCGGTTCGCGGCCCCCTCCGGGGCCCGTCCGGGCGGGGCCGGGGACTGACTGCGGGACGTTGCCACGGTGCCTCCTCCCGTCCCCGCGCGGGGGGACGACCGATGAGCCCGCTGCAGCCATCCTCGCCGCTCCCGGGGGCCCCGGCCTCACCCCCGGCAGGTGAGCGGTGGGGGGGGGGGGGGGGGGGGGGGGCCGCGCGCCGCGCGCGCGGGGGGGGCGCGCCGAGGCGCGCGGCCGCCGCGGCC
>NZ_JBHWBZ010000002.1:121261-139768 GCF_042735475.1 Kitasatospora sp. NPDC059577
GGCTCCCCGCACCCCAGGTGGGTGTTGGGTGCTGGGCCCCCCCGCGGCCCCCCCCCCCCGCCCGCTGCGTTTCCCCCCCGCCACCGTACCGGCCGGCACCGCCCGTTCACCCACGCCGGGTGATCCGCGGCCCGGCCGCCGTTCGTACCGTGAGCGCGAAGGCCGTCCCTTCGCCCACCGGGGAGCACACCGTGAGCCCATACCCGATCGCCGAGTACCCCCCGATCGCCGAGCACGGCGTCATCGGCGACCTGCAGACCGCCGCGCTGGTGTCCACCGAGGGCGACATCGACTGGTGGTGCACGCCGCGCTTCGACTCCCCCAGCCTCTTCGCCTCCCTGCTGGACCACGGCAAGGGCGGGCGGTGCCGGCTCGCCGTCGACCGGGAGGCGGTGCCCGACGTCCAGGTGAAGCAGCTCTACCTGGCCGGCACCGCCATCCTGGTCACCCGCTTCCTCTCGCCGCAGGGCGTGGCCGAGGTCGTCGACTTCATGCCCCCCGACACCTCGCCGACGCCGAGCGACCGGCACCGGATCATCCGCACCGCCCGGGTGGTGCGCGGACGGGTGCCCTTCCTGCTGGAGTGCCGGCCCCGGTTCGACTACGGCCGCGCCACCCACCGGCTGACGCTGCCGGACGAGCGCCGCGCGGTACTGCGCGGGCCGGACCAGGAGCTGTGCGTCCAGGTCACCGACCCGGTCGTGCTCCACGCCGACGGCTCCGACGTCACCGCGCGGTTCACCCTGGACGCGGGCCGGATGGCCACCGTGCTCCTCACCACCGGCCCACCGGACGCCCCCGTTCCGGCCGCGCACAGCGACGCGGACAACCTCGCTGCCTTCGACGCCTGCCGGAGGTTCTGGTACGAGTGGATCAAGTCCTCGAACTACCAGGGCCGTTGGCGCCAGATGGTGGACCGTTCGGCGATCACCCTCAAACTGCTCAGCTACCACCCGACCGGCGCGTTGATCGCCGCCGCGACGATGGGACTGCCGGAGCAGGTCGGCGGGGAACGGAACTGGGACTACCGCTACACCTGGATCCGGGACGCCTCGCTGTCCGTCCACACCCTCACCGGCCTCGGCTTCCACGAGGAGGCGCGGGCCTTCCGCCGCTGGGTGCGGGACCGGGTCGATGCCGCCGGCAGCGAGCGCGAACGCCTCCAGATCATGTACCGCATCGACGGCGACCCCCACCTGACCGAGGAGTCCCTCACCCACTGGGAGGGCTACCGCCGTTCGTCCCCGGTGCGCGCCGGCAACGCCGCCGCCGACCAGCTCCAGCTCGACATCTACGGCGAAGCCGCCTACGCGTTCGCCGCCGACGAGAACGACATGGGCGCCCTGCGCGGCTGGGACGCGTTCCGCAAGCTCCTGGACTGGCTGACCGAACAGTGGGACCGCCCGGACGAGGGCATCTGGGAGACCCGCGGCGGACGCCAGGACTTCACCTACAGCCGGGTGATGTGCTGGGTGGCCTTCGACCGCGCCGTCCGCATCGCCCGGAAGTTCGCCCGCCCCGGCGACCTGGACCGCTGGAGTTCGGAGCGCGACGACATCCTGCGCCAGATCGTCCAGCGCGGCTGGAGCCCCGAGCGGAAGGCCTTCACCCAGCACTACGGCACCCAGGTGCTGGACGCCTCGCTGCTGCTCATGCCCAAGGTCGGCTTCCTCTCCCCCACCGACCCGGACTGGCTGTCCACCCTGGACGCCATGGACCGGGAGCTGGTCCAGGACAGCCTGGTCTACCGCTACGACCCGGCGGCCTCCCCCGACGGACTGAGCGGCTCCGAGGGCACCTTCAACCTCTGCACGTTCCTCTACGTCGAGGCCCTGGCCCGGGCGGGCCGGACCGACCAGGCCCGCTACGCCTTCGACAAGATGCTCACCTACGCCAACCACGTGGGCCTGTTCGCCGAGGAGATCGGCCCCTCCGGTGAGCAACTGGGCAACTTCCCGCAGGCGTTCACCCATCTCGCGCTCATCGACGCGGCGCTCGCCCTCGACGAGGAACTCGACCGCCGGGGCGCCGCCTGACGCACCCGCGCCCTCGGGCCCGTACGGGTCCGAGGGCCGGCGGGAGTCCGAAAGGAGACGGCCGTGGCCTCCCCTCCCCACCCGGCCCGCGGGCACCGCGACCTGCTGCCGTTCGCCGGGGTCGCGATGATCCTGCTGGCCCTGTTCAACGGCCTGGACGCCATCGCGGCGCTGACCGACTCCCCCGTCGTCACCGGCACCGAGCGCTTCGTGTTCGGCGATCTGCACGGCCTGGGCTGGGCGCTGCTCGTCCTGGCCGTCGCCCAGGGGCTGGCCGGCGTCACGCTGCTCACCGGTGACCTCCCGTCCCGCTGGTTCCCGGCGGTCGTGCTGTGCGCCAACGTCTTCGTCCAGTTCGTCTTCCTGCCGAGCTTCCCGGCCTGGTCGCTCACGATCATCGCCGTCGACCTCGCCGCGCTCTACGTGGTCCTCCGCGCGCCGGGGGACCCGCCGGAGGAAAGGACCCGGGAATGACCGGCACCGTCACCGCCCCCACCACCGCCACGGCCGGGCGCCGGGTGCTGATCCCGCTGGCGCTCGCCCAGTTCATCTGCAGCTTCGCCGGCTCCAGCATGAACGTGATGATCAACGACATCAGCACCGACCTGGACACCACCGTGCAGGGCGTCCAGGTCACCATCACCGTCTTCCTGCTGGTGATGGCCGCGCTGATGATCCCCGGCGGCAAGCTCACCGACCGCTGGGGCCGCAAGTTCTGCCTGATGGCCGGCCTGACCACCTACGGCGTCGGCGCCCTGCTCAGCGCGGCCGCCCCCGGACTCGGCGTCCTCATCCTCGGCAACTCCGTCCTGGAGGGCGTCGGCACCGCCCTGCTGATCCCCCCGGTCTACATCCTGACCACCCTGCTGTTCGCCGGCACCGCCGCCCGGGCCCGTGCCTTCGGCACCATCATGGCCTTCGGCGGCGTCGGCGCGGCGGCCGGTCCGCTCCTCGGCGGCCTGCTCACCACGGCCATCGGCTGGCGTGCCAACTTCGGCTTCCAGGCGGTGATCGTGGCCCTGATCGTGTTCCTCACCCGCAAACTGGAGGACCCGCTCCCCGCCGACCCCACCCGGCCGTTCGACACCGTCGGCGCCGTCCTGTCCGCGGCCGGCCTGGTCCTGCTGGTCACCGGCATCCTCGCCGCCGACAACAACACCTGGCTGATGATCGCCCTGCTGCTGGCCGGCGCCGCCGTACTGGCCGGCTTCTTCCGCTGGATCCGCCACCTGGAGCGCACCGGACGCGAACCGCTGCTGGCCACCAGCCTCTTCCACAACCGCACGTCGAACCTGGGCCTGGTCACCCAGAACGCGCAGTGGCTCGTCCTGATGGGCGTCTCGTTCACCGTCGGCGCCTACCTCCAGGTCGTCCGCGGCTACAGCGCCATCGCCACCGGCGGGGTCTTCACCGCCGCCACCGTCGGCCTGCTGGCCACCTCGCTCGCCGCCGAGCGGCTGGCCGCGCGCCACCCCCAGCGCAGCCTGATCCTCACGGGCTTCGCCGTCACCACCACCGGCATCGTCGTGCTCCTGCTGCTGGTCCGCGCCGTCGACTCGGTGTGGGCCTTCACGCCCGGACTGCTGCTGATCGGCCTGGGCATCGGCCTGATGCTCACCCCCTCGGTCAACATCGTGCAGTCCGCCTTCCCCGACAGCCGTCAGGGCGAGATCTCCGGGCTCTCCCGCAGCGTCTCCAACCTCGGCTCCTCCCTGGGCACCGCCGTCGCCGGCACCATCCTGGTCTCCACGCTCACCCGGAACAGCTACGCGGCGGCCATGGCCGCCCTCGCGCTCTGCGGCCTCATCGGCCTCTGCGCGGCGCTGTTCCTGCCGGGCGACCGGCCCGGCACCGCGCACACGCCGGGCGCCGGCCCGGACCGGTGAACGCGCCAGCGGCCGGGAGTCACCCCGGCTGGGTGATCCCCCGCGGCGCCCCGACGCGCAGCCTGGTCGCACGGGGGTCAGCGGGGATCGGCGGGCATTCGAGGAAGGACGCTCATGCGTTACGAGTTCCGTATCGCCGGCGCGATGCCAGACGTGACCGTCCGCGAGGCCTTTCCCGAGTTGGAGAGCGTTCTCGTGCCCGACCAGACCCTCCTGTTCGGCCGCGTCACGGACGAGGCCCACCTCTACGGCCTGCTGAGCCGCTTCCAGGCGCTCGGGCTGCACGTCGTGGAGCTGCGTCAACTGCCCGAGCAGGAACCGGCCGACCGGCCTCGGAGCCGGACCCCGGGCGGCTGAACCCGCGCCGGGCCGCCGCGCCGAACGGCGGCCCGCCCGACGTGCCGCACCCCGCCCCGTCGCCCGTCCCGGACGGAATCCGGAGTGCCCGCGCCCGCACCGGCCCCCTTCGACGGACCCTCCACCGACGGCGGGCCCCGCCGACGCCCCCACGAACGAGCCGCATCGACGGCCCGGCCGCCGACACCGACGGAGGGAGAGCGCAGTGGCGGAACAGCCCGGCCGGCCCGGCCGCACCGCCTGGCTCCGCGCCCGGTCCGCCTGGCTGCGGGGACGCACGGACACCCTGCGCGACGCCCCCTTCCCGCGCCGGCTCGCGGCGCAGCTGATCCACATCCACGTCCTGGACACCGCCACCCGCCTCGCGGCGCAGGTGTTCCTGACCGCCATCCCGGTGCTGTTCGTGCTGGCCGCCTTCATGCCGGACGAGGTGCGCACCACCGTCTCCGACTCCGTACGGACCGCCCTGGGGTTCCAGGGCTCCTCGCTCGACGAGGTCAAGGGGGTCCTCCAACCCGAGGGCAACACCGCCACCACCGACACCTTCGGCGGCATCGGGATCCTGGTGACCCTGCTCTCCGCCACGAGTTGCAGCCGCATCCTGCAGCGGCTGTGCGAGCGGACCTGGCACCTGCCCCACCTGTCGGGACGGCTGGCGGCCTGGCGGTGGCTCACCTGGCTGCTGGTGTGGCTCGCCGCCCTGGTCGTCCAGGGACAGGTGCGGTCCGGGTTCGGGGCGGGCGACGCCCTCGGGGTCTTCCTCTACCTGATCACGGCCACGCTGCTCTGGTGGTGGACCCAGCACCTGCTGCTCGGCGGCCGGGTGCCCTGGCTCGCGCTGCTCCCGGGGGCCCTGTTGACCGGCGCCTCGCTGACGGCGCTCGCCTGGGGGTCGCGGCTCTACGTCCCGCGTTCGCTGAACCGCAGTGTGACCCAGTTCGGCCCGCTCGGCCTGGTCTTCACCCTGCTCAGCTGGCTCATCGTGGTGTTCACCGCCGTCACGCTCGGCATCGGGATCGGCTACGTGCTGGCGCACCAGGGCCGGCTGGTGCGGCTGCTGGGGACTCCGGAGCCGCCCCCGGAGGACGAGGGGTGAGACTGCCGGGGGCGGTCGCCGCGGGTGGCGTTCACCCGTGCGGGTGAGCCCGTGTACGGCCCGGGGACGGGCGCCGGAACCGGTCGGCCGCGGGCCGCGGGCCGTTCGGGACCGGCCGCCAGGGCCGGTCGCCCCCTTTGCCGAGCCGGGCCGGGTCGGAAAGGATGGGAACCGTCAGTGATCCGCGCTTCCCGTGCGCCGCCCACCCTGAGGTGAGCACCATGGCCCTCAGCCCAGCCGTCGGGACCCCGGCCCGTCCGGTGGACGGCACCCGCCGCGGCCCCGCCGTGACGAACCGGATACCCGGCGGCGACCCGGTGCTCGCGGCCCGCTTCGCCGTGCCGGCGACCCCGGAGACCTTCGTCCGCCGGCAACGCCTGGTCGAGCGGCTCGGCGAGGGCCTGCGGACGTCCCTGCTGCTGGTGAGCGGTCCGGCGGGCGCCGGCAAGACCCTGCTGGTCGCGGACTGGGCCGCCACGGCCCGGCTGCCCGGGACCGCGGTCTGGCTCACGGTGGAGCGGGAGGACAACGCGCCGGGCGTGTTCTGGGCCTACGTCCTGGAAGCCGCCCGGCACCACGGCGTCGCCCTGCCCGACGACATCGGCAGTCCCGCCCGCGCCCACGAGGTCGACCACTCCCTGCTGGCCCGGCTGGCCGCCCAGCTGAGCCTCCGGGAGGAACCGGTGGTCCTGGTGCTCGACGAGTTCGAGCACGTGTCCTCCCCCGAGGTGGCCTCCGGGCTCCATTTCCTGCTCGGCCACGCGGGCCCCGGTCTTCGCCTGGTCCTGATCAGCCGCACGGAGCCGCTCCTGCCGATCCACCGGTACCGGGCCTCCGGCGCCGTCACCGAGGTCCGCGCCGCGGACCTGGCGTTCCGTCCGGACGAGGCCGCCGTGCTGCTGCGCCGGCACGGGCTCGGCCTCTCCGCCGAGAGCAGCCGGGCGCTGACCGAGCGCACCGGCGGCTGGGCCGCCGGCCTGCGACTGTCGGCCCTGGCGGCCCAGGGCGCGGCGGACCCCGAGGCCTTCCTGGCCGAGTTCGAGGCCGGCCGGAGCACGGTCGCGGACTTCCTGCTCGCCGAGGTCCTCGACACCCAGCCCGCCGAGACCCAGGACCTGCTCCTGCGGACGAGCGTCCTGGACCAGATCCACCCCGACCTCGCCGACACCCTGACCGGCCGCCGGGGCGGGGCACGGATCCTCGCGGACCTCTCCCGCGCCAACGCCTTCGTCGAGCCCGTCGGGCACGACTGGTACCGCTGCCACCCACTGTTCGCCGGGATCCTGCGGGTCCACCTGGCGGCACGGAACCCGGGGCTGGACCGGGACCTGCACCGCACGGCCGCCCGGTGGCTGGCCGGGGCGGGACGGCTGACGGAGGCACTGTCGCACGCCGCGGCAGGCGGTGACTGGGAGTTCGCCGCCGTCCAGCTCGTCGACCACCTGGCCATCGGCCTGCTGTTCGCCGGCCGTGACGCCGAGCGGCTCGACGACCTGTTCGCCGGCATGACCGCCGACGCGCGGGGGCCGGCCCCGGAGCTGGTCCGGGCGGCCCGCGACCTCGCCCGCCACCATGCGCAGAGCGGTCTCGACCACCTCCGGCGCGCCGAGCAGCTCCTCGCGGAGTGCGGCGCCGAGGACGAGCCGGCGGCCCGGCTCACCCTGGCCCAACTGCGGGTGCTGGCGGGCCGGCTGCTCGGCTCGGCCGACCTCGCCCGGGCCGCCGCCGAGCAGGCCGGGCAGTGGGAGGAGCGCGTCCCGCCGCAGCTGCTGGAGGAGCACCCGGAGCTGACGGCGCTCCGGCTGAACGACCTCGGCTCGGTGCTGCTCTGGGAGGGCGGCCTCGACGCCGCCGGTGCGGCCCTGGCGGGCGCGGTGCGGACGGCCGACGGGCCCACCACCGCCGGACCGCGGCACGAGGCGCTCGCCCGGCTCGCCCTGGTCGACCTGCTCGACGGGAGGCCGGCGCGGTCCGAGGCCCGGCTGCGGAAAGCGGCGGCCGAGGCCGAGCGCGCCGGCCTGCCGCCGGCCTCCCGCACCGGGGTCGGCCCGCTGGTGCTGGCGGCCCTCGCCGTCGACCGCGACGACCTGCCCGCGGCGCGCGCGGCGGTCGACCGGGCGGCCGGGCCGGCCGTCGCCGGCCACGACCCGGCCGTCGCCGCCGGACTCGCGATCGTCCGGGCGAGGGTGCTGCTGGCCGACGGCCACCCCCGGGCCGCCCTGGACGCGCTCCCCCGGCCGGACGACGTCGCCGCCGCCGCCGCGGCCGGGCCCCCGCCGCCCTGGGTGCGGGAGGCCGTGGCCGTGACCGCCTCGGCCGCGCACCTCGCCGACGGCGATCCGGCCGCGGCCCTGGAAGCCCTGGAGCGCGGCGGCGTCGACGGCCCGGAGTGCGCGGTCGCCGCCGCACGGGCGCACCTCGCCGCCGGGGACGGCCGGAGCGCCCTCCGGGCCCTGGACGCCGTCCCCGACCACGGCGGCCACGGACCCGCCGTCACCGTCCGGCTGCTGCTGGCCCGGTCGCAGGCGGCCGCCGCCCTCGGCGACGACGCCGGCGCCCAGCGCCTGATCGCCCGGGCCCTCACCGTCGCCCGGCCCGAGCAGCTGCTCCGGCCGTTCCGGGACGCCGGGCCGTGGCTGCGGCGGCTGCTGCGTGCCCGGCCCGCGCTGGTGGCCTCCCACGGCTGGCTGCCCGCCGACCTGCTGCCCGGCTCCCCCGGCACGGCCGCCGACGGGGCCGCCGCCGCGCCGGAGCAGCCGGTCGAGCCGCTCAGCGACCGCGAACTCGACGTGCTGGAACGGGCCGCGCAGCTGCTGTCCACCGACGAGATCGCCGCCGAGCTGTTCCTCTCGGTGAACACGGTCAAGACGCACCTCAAGAGCATCAACCGCAAGCTCTCCGTGTCCGGGCGCAGCCGGGCCGTGCGACGGGCACGCGAACTGCACCTGATCTGAGCCCGCGCCGCCTCCCGGCCACCTGACGGCCGGGACCTCCCGGCCACGCTGCCGCCCGGCCCGTCACGCGGGGGCCGCCGCCTCAGCGATCCCCGGTACGGCGACCGGACCGCGCCCGCGCCGCCCGGGGCGGATCGCCCCGCCGGGAGCGGCGCCGGCGGGAGCGGACGTAGTGCCACCCGACGACCAGCCCGCTCAGCCCCAGCAGGACGAGGACCATCGCGAGCAGGGAGTTGTCGGCGACCCGCACCCCGGTGAGCAGCACGACCAGCACCACGCCGGCCGTCGCCAGGAGCGCCACCACGGTCCGCAGCACCACCAGGATCAGGCCGGGCCGCAGCACGGACCGGTTCCAGTTCCGGGGCGGCGCCGCGGCGTCCGACGACCCGTACCGCAGCAGGGCGCGGTCGGCGAGCTCGTTGGTGGCGCGGCGGTACATCTCCGCGCACGCGGGCACCCAGACGAACGGCACCACGGTCCCGATGAGCAGCAGCACCCCGATGCCGGCCCAGCCGAGCCATTTGCGGATCCGGCCCCGGGTGGGCTTCTCGGGGGTCACCAGACCGATCAGGTAGGCCTGACGGCGGACGACGGACCACCAGGAGCCCCTGCTGCCGGCGTCGGCGCCGGCCCGGGAGGCCTTCCGCAGGGCTTCCGCCGCCTCCTCCGGCGTCGGGTAGACGCCCTGCACCAGCAGGACCTCCACCGCCGCGTCGCCGCCGCAGGGGTCGTGGCCGGCCATGGCCGCCAGCTCCAGCACCATCCGCAGCTGGGCGAGCAGCGCGGCGACGAACGCGACCGGCAGCAGGAGGATGAAGGGGCCGCCGAGGAAGGAGCCGTCCACCACGGACCGGCGCACGCCCCGGGCGATGGCCTGCTCGGTGACCTCCGCCCGGTCGGCCCCCGCCCGTTCGGCTTCGCGCGCCTGCGCCGCGGCGTCGGCGGCGAGGGGGCCCAGGTACTCCACCGCGAAGACCGCCAGCCGCTCGGGCATGCGCGCGGGGTCCGCCCGGACCGTCCGCAGCAGGTCCACCAGCCCGGGTTGCCGTTCGCGCGCGCTCGCCGTTCCGCCCATCAGCCGCAGAATAGCCCCGCGGATCGGGGGCCGCCCCGGGGCGGGCTCACCCCCGCGGGGTGAGCCGGACGGGCCCCGGGGCGCGCGCCGGCCGGCGGGTCAGGACAGGTAGTCCTCCAGCCCGCCGTCGCGCCGGATGTCCAGGGTGACGCAGTGGAAGCCGCCGCCGAGCACCCGGGAGTGCCGCAGCCGGTGTGGCAGGACGGTGATCCCGGTGTGCTCCAGCAGCTTGATCAGGCTCTCCTGGCCGGACTCGACGATCGCCGTGTCCGGGGAGACCATCAGCAGGTTCATGCTGATCCAGCTCTCGCTGAGCGCGTGCTCGGGCGTGTCACCGGTGGGCTCGGCCGGCGGGCACCACAGGACGTCCCAGCCCCGCAGCGGCTCCGGGACGGTCTCCGGGCTGATCCGCTCCGGGTTGAGCAGCACCAGCCCGGGCCGCAGCAGCGCGATGGTGCTGTCGATGTGGGTGTAGCCGTAGATGTCGCGCAGCGGGTGCAGCCGCAGGCCGCCGTCGCCGAGCAGGCCGAGCGTCGACTCGAGCCACTGCAGGCCGAGTTCGTTCCCGCTGCGGGAGACCTGGTAGAACACGTCCCGGCCGAGCCGCAGCACGTTGGCGGCGTCGAACACCGGCTCCGCCTCGCCCAGCAGCGGGAGTCCGTCCGCGTCGAACTCGAAGAGCTCGTCCCTCAGCTGCGGCCGGGGCGCGGCCAGCCAGCGCGCGCCGCGGCGCAGGTAGTCCTGGAAGAGTCCGCGCAGCCCGAAGACCTCGAAGTAGCGCTGCCGCATCGGGCTGGCGACCTCGATCACCGTCTCGCCGACCACCAGCGAGAGGTCGCGGGGGCAGTAGGAGTGGAAGCCGCCGTCGGCCTTCCAGAGCGGGGAGGAGAACTCGGCCGCGTGGTCGACCGTTTCGGGCTGGTGGACGGTGACGCCGAGGCCGCGCAGGGTGGCCGCCAGGGCGTCCAGGTCCTCCTCGGTCTCCTCGACGACCTGCTGCGAGTAGGGGCCCGCCTGGATCGAGGCGAGGTCGGCGGCACTGGTCTTCGGGAAGCAGGACAGCCACGAGGACGGCTCGGTCTGCTCGGGCAGCCGGGCGCCGACCGCCGTGCCGACCACGACCTCCCGCAACGTGGTGAACTCGTCCCAGCTGTGGACCGGGCTGACCGGACGGACCGGGCCGGCCGAATCGGCCGGACTGACCGAATTGGACATGACTCCCCCTTGACACGGGTTTGGGAACACGCGGATACGGCGGCGAACGCGACGGCTTCGAACTGCACGGCGTGACGGCGGGCCGGGTCGGACAAGCCCTGGCGCCGGACGGCCGCGAGCCGCCCGCGGAGCGAGGTCCCCGGACATGCGGAACCCGCGGTGGAAATCGGTGTGGATTGAATCGCCGGCCCGCCTCCGGCCGACCACGGCGTTCGGGAAATCAGCGGCCGGGCAGCCGAATTCGCCTTTCGACGGGCCCGGGATCGATCGTCAAGCTACCCGCCCGGCCGACGGCGGCGCAAGGACCGTGATCGGCACCGAATACGCCGCCGTGACCGGCCGCCGATTGATCCGCCGTTGTTCGACTCCCGCATTCCGGCGCTGATCAATACCCGGCCGACGGCCCGGCCGGGCCGCCCGCGGTGCCGCCCGGCCGCCGCACCGCGCGCCGCCCGGCGCTCACCACCGCCAGGCCCGGCGGATCCGGTTCCCGCCCGCCAGCGCCAGCAGCGCCCCGCCCGCCGCGGCGACCCCGGCCACCGCCAGGTTCTGCCGCTGCGCCCGGCGCCGGTCGGCGACGGCCGCCCGCACCGAGGCCGCCAGGAAGGCCCGCTCGACCCCGGCGGCGGCCAGCTCGCCGGTCTCCACCCGCCGCCTGAGGTCATCCAACCGGACGCCCCGGAACAGCAGTTCCGGATCCCGGTCGGCGGCCGCCCAGCCCCGCGCCGCCGCGGTGAGCCTGCGCTGCTCCCCCAGCGCGTCGCGGCCCTCCGCCAGCCACCCGCGCAGCCGGGGCCAGGCCTGCGGGAGCGCGTGGTGGGACAGCTCGACGGTGTCCCGGTCCACCACCACGAGCCGGGCCCGGACCAGCCGTTCCAGCACCTCCGGCACGCCGGGGTCGTCGAACTCGGCCCGCCGGACCGGCTTGCGGGTGCCCTCGTCGCTGCCGGGCACCAGCTCGCCGCCGGACGCCAGCCCGTCGCCCAGCGCCGGCGCCCGGTCGGCGGTGTCCTCGTCGGCGCCGAGCAACTCCCCGCCGAGCCGCAGGAACACGGCCCGTGCCCGGGTCCGGTCGGCCGCCTCCAGCCCGTTGTACAGCGTCTCCGCCGTCCGGGCCAGCGCGCCCTCGAACCCGCCCGTGGCCTGGAACCCGGCCAGGGTGAGGGCGTTCCCGCTGCGCCGCCGCCAGGTCTCCAGCAGCGCCGCCGACAACAGCGGGAGCGCACCCGGCTGTTGCGCGGCGGTCGAGATGAGGACGGCCAGCAGGGCGCCCTCGACGGTACAGCCGGCCCGTAACGCCGGTTCGGTGATCGCCCGCCGCAGTTCGTCCGGCGCCGGGCGCCCCACCGACAGCACCCCGTGGCGACCGACCTCGGCCAGCCCCGGGTGCTCGGCGAACAGCGGCCCGCTCTGGTCCGAGCGGACCACCAGCACCACCCGGCACCGGGCCGGCGCCGCCACCGGCAGCCCGGCCAGGGCCTCGCCCGGGCCTCCCGCGGCCGTCGCCACCAGCGCGTCCAGGAACCGCGCCCGCTCGGCGGCGTCCCGGCAGCGGGTGCGCAGCTGCTCGCCCTGGTCCACCACCAGCACCGGGTCCCCGGCCGCCGCCGCGGACGCACCGCGCATCGTCTCCCCGGCTCGCTGCCCGAGCCGGGCGAGCGCGAGCGCGTACGCCTCCATCGGTCGTTCTCCCGGCGTCAGCAGCGCCACCGGGACGTCGGCACCGGCCGCGGCCCGTCCCGCTCCGCCGCCCGCCCTGCCGGCCGACGCACCGACCACCGGGGTCATCCCGAGCCGGGCCAGCAGACCGGCTCTGACCAGGGAGGACTTGCCCGCCCCCGACGGCCCGGTGACGATCACCAGCCGGCGTTCGGCCAGCAGGGCGACCAGCCGGTCCAGCAGCGCCTCCCGGCCGAAGAACCGCTCGGCGTCGACCGCCTCGAACGCCGCCGCGCCCGGGTAGGGCGCGCGCCCGGCGTCCTGGGCGCGCCGCCGGGTGGCGGCGTCGGCGGCCAGTTCGGCGGCCAGCAGCTGCCAGCGGTGCCGCCACTCCCGCACGTCCCCGCCGCAGGCTTGGACGTAGGCGAGGGTGACGGCGAGGCTGGGCAGCCGCCGGCCGCCGGCCGCCACCGACAGACTGGCGGCCGAACAGTGTGCCCGGAGGGCGAGTTGACGGTACGGCGGGCTTCCGGCGCGCTCCCGCAGGGCCCGTAGATCGCCCGCGAACCGCAGCAGCGACCCGTCCCCAGGGTCCAGCGGACTTTCCCGACGCGGCACGACGGCCCCCTTCTTCGTTGAAGTGGTGTCCCGACACCCATGAGTGCCGACGAGCCACGCGCGGCGCGCGTGGCTCGTGTTCATCCCCCGGTGATTCATCATGCACAGCACAGTTGGCGTCAAACAATGGTGCGTACGGGTCGGTTGTTCCGAGTTGATGTTCAATGTCCAGCCGCACGGCGCCGAACAAAGCCGGTGGGATAGAACCGGGGCCCGCAGCCTTCGCTGACTTCGGAGATGTCCATGAAGTTCACGCGGTACTGCCGTTCCCTCCTGTCCACACCCGCGATGGCGGTGGAGCGGTACACCAAGAGCCACCAGTCCGGGGCCGACATCGCGATGGTCGATCTGGAGGATTCGGTCCCACCCGCCCGGAAGGAGGAGGCCCGTCGGCTGGCCGAGGAGTTCTTCACGCTCCCGTCCACCAAGCTCGCGCGCAGCGCGGTGCGCATCAACACGCTGTCCGGGCCGGACGGCCTGCGCGACCTGATCGCCATCACCCGGTACCGCGTCAAGCCGGACCTCGTGCTGATCCCGATGGCGGAGTCCCCCCGGGACGTCGAGATCGCCGCCGGCGCGCTCGGTCCGGACTGCCCGGAGACGGAGTTCCTGGCCGTCGTGGAGACCCCGCTGGGCGTGGAGCACGCGCCCGCCATCGCGGCCGCCGGGCACCGGCTGCGCGGACTGGTCTTCGGCTCGGCCGACTACGCCTTCGCGGTCGGCGCCCGGCTCTCCTGGGAGGCCCTGTCCCACGCCCGCGCCCGGGTGGTCAACAGCGCCCGCGCCGCGGGGGTGGAGGCGATGGACGCCCCGTACTTCGAGGTCGCCGACCTGGCCGGGCTGCGCCGGGAGGCCGGGCTCGCCCGGGACTTCGGGTTCAGCGGCAAGATCGCCGTCCACCCGCGCCAACTCGCGCTGATCAACGAGACCTTCAGCCCGGACGAGGAACTGCTGGCGCGCGCCCGCCGGGTGGTCGCGGCGGGTCTGGAGAACGGCCGCTCGGTCACCGTGGTGGACGGGGTGATGGTCGGCATGCCGTTCTTCGAGGCCTCCCAACGCCTGATCGAGCAGTTCGACCCGCCCCGCCCCGACGACCCGCCCCGCCCCGACGGCCGGCACCACTCCCCGGGCCACCCGCCCACCGACACCCCGAACCACGCGACGGAGAAGTGACGATGACCGAAGAATCGATCCTCGGCCCGCGCCGGTACCGCAACGCCGAGGCCATGCTGGCCACCGCGGACCCGGTCTGGCAGGCGGCCGCCGCCAACGGCCTGATCGGCATCACCGTGGACTCCGAGTCCAACAACCGGCTGATCGTCCGCGAGAGCGGCCACGAGTTCGCCAACATGGTCTCCTGCGCGTACCTGGGCCTGAACAACCACCCCTCGGTCGCGGCCGCCGCGGTGGACGCACTGACCGAGTCCCGCAGCACCTGGCTGGTCACCTCCACCACCCGGATCCGGCACAACCTGCTGGTGCGCCTGGAGGAGGAACTGGGCGAGCTGTTCGGCGCGCACATCCTCCCGGGGGCGTCCTGCACCTCGCTCACCGCCGGCATCCTGCCGCTGATCGCCTCCGGCCACCTGGACGGCACCTGCCGGGGCGGCGGCGGGCCCCGGGTGATGGTCTTCGACCGCTTCTGCCACTTCTGCATGGCGTACGTGAAGCCGATCTGCGCCGACGAGTCGATGGTGCTGACCTGCCCGCACAACGACCTGAACTACCTGGAGGACATCTGCCGCAAGTACCCGCGGGTCGCCTACGTGGCGGACGGCGCGTACTCGATGGGCGGCGCGGCGGCGCTCGACGGGCTGCTCGAACTCCAGGACCGCTACGGGCTGTTCCTCTACATCGACGACTCCCACTCGCTGTCCATCATGGGCGAGCGCGGCGAGGGCTTCGTCCGCTCCCGCCTGGAGATGAACCCGCTGACGGTGATCGTCGCGAGCCTCGGCAAGGGCTTCGGCACCGGCGGCGGCGTCGCGATGCTCGGCAACCGGGAGCAGTTCGAGTTCCTGCACCGGCACGCCGGCCCGGTCGGCTGGTCGCAGAACGTCGCCCTGCCGCTGGTCGGCGCCTCGCTGGGCAGCGCCGCCATCCACCGCTCCCCGGAACTGGGAGACCTCCAGGCGAAGTTGAACCGCAACATCGACCTCTTCGACGAGCTGCTGCCGACCACCTTCGCGGGCAACGGCCTGCCGGTGCGCCGGGTCGACGTCGGCGACGCCGACCAGGCGGTCAAGCTGTCCGCCCAGCTCTTCGAGCGCGGCTTCTACAGCTCGGCGGTGTTCTTCCCGATCGTCCCCAAGGGCGAGGCCGGGCTCCGGCTGATGATGCGCGCCGACATGGACGAGCGGCTGATCCGCGAGTTCGCCGGTCACGTCAAGGAACTCACCGCCGACCTCTAGCCCCGGGAGCAGCCGTCATGGAAGGAACCGAACCCGCCGGCTACCGGCGGATCGGCGAGCGCCGCTACCGCGAGGTGGTCGGACGCTACTACGAGGAGTTCGAGGTCGGCGAGGTGGTCGAGCACCGCCCCGGGCGGACCGTCACCGAACTCGACAACGTGCTGATGAGCATGCTGAGCATGAACGACGCCCCGCTGCACATCGACGCCGCCTACAGCGCGCACACCCCCTGGGGGCGGCCGATCGTCTCCAGCCTGGTCACGCTCAGCATCGTCGGCGGGATGACCGCCCGCTCGACGAGCGGGCGCACCATCGCCAACCTGGGCTGGGAGAACATCCGGATGACCCACCCGGTGTTCACCGGCGACACCCTCTACGCGGAGACCGAGACCCTCGCCACCCGGCTGTCCAAGAGCCGCGCCGGGCAGGGCATCGTGAGCTGCCGCACCACCGGGACGAAATCCACCGGCGAGGTCGTGGTGGTGTTCGAACGCAGCTTCCTCGTGCCGCTGCGCGGCCACGGCCTGGACGAGGTCGCCGGGTACTGACCGGCGCCGGGCCCGGCACCGCGCGGTGTCGGGCCCGGCGGGCTGCTCAGTCCTCGCGGCCGACGTCCACCAGCACCTTCCCCATCGTCTCCCGGGCGGCCAGCACCCGGTGCGCCCCGGCCACCCCGGACAGCGGCACGGTCCGGTCGATGCGCGCCACCAGCCGCCGCCCGGCCGCGAGTTCGAAGAGCCGGGCGGCGGTGGCCGCGAACAGCGCCCGATCCGCCAGGACGTGCTGCAGCCAGAAGCCCAGCAGTCCCGCCGAACGGTCGGCCAGCTCGTCCACCGAGAAGCTCTCCTCCGGTCCGCCCCGGGCCCCGACCGACAACAGCCGCCCGAACGGCGCCAGTCCGGCCAGCCCCGCGCGCAGCACCGGACCGCCGACCAGGTCGACGAACAGGTCCACCCCGCCCGACTCCCCGAGCCGGTCCGCCAGGCCGGGATCCGCCGGGTCGAGGACCCGGTCCGCCCCGAGCGAGCGCGCGAACTCCCGCTTCGCCGGGGTGGAGGCCAGGGCGAGCACCCGGCCCGCGCCCAGCTCCCGTGCCAGCTGCACCGCCAGGTGGCCGACCCCGCCGGCGGCGGCGGTCACCGCGACGGTCTCACCCGGCCGCAGCCGCCCCGCCAGGGTCAGCGCGCCGTAGGCCGTCGCCCCCTGCTCCAGCAGCGCGAGCGCCTGCGCGTCCGCCACACCGTCCGGCACCTCCACGGTGTGCGCCGCCTCGGCGACCGCCACCCGGGCGTACCCGCCGCCTGCGCGCAGCAGCGCCACGACCCTCCGCCCGTCCCCGCGCCGCCGCCCGACCACGTCGGCGCCGAGCACCGCGGGCAGCGGGTAGCGCGCGTACTCGCCGGTGCGGCAGTGCAGGTCCGCGTAGTTGAGGCCGGCCAGGGTGACGTCGATCAGCACCTGCCCCGGGCCGGCCACCGGCTCGGGCACCGTCTCGGTGCGGAACTCCTCCGGCCCGCCGTAGCGGTGGATCACCGCGGCGCGCATCCCGCGCACGGCCGCACCGGACGTCGTCCGGCCCGCGTCGGACGTCATCCGGCGAAGAGCGCGAGCAGGGCGGTCTCCAGGGCGCGGGCGGCCTCCGGAGTCTCGGCGACCGTGCAGTACATCACCGAGCCGTCGGCCGGCGCGAAGTCGCAGCTGTACAGCACGCCGGTGCCGGTCTCCGGGTCGAAGGCGAGCCCGGCCTCGCCGATCGCCGCCACGGCCCGCGCGAAGGACGGCACCTTGAGGCCGGCCAGCTCCAGGATGTAGCGCGAGTCGCGGTGCTCCGCGCGCAGCAGTCGGCCGAAGTAGGCGTCGTGCAGGTGGCTGGAGCCGGTGAGCCGGCCGTTGGTCTCGTGGAACCGGATCTCGCCCTTCGGGGTCAGGACGGCGTCCGCGCTGACCGTCCCCCGGTAACCGATCACGCGCAGCGCCTCGCACAGCTTGGCGCCCTGGGCGACCATCTCGGCCACGGCCCCGGCGTCCGGGGTGACCGGCGGGGTGATCTCCCCGACCACCACCGGCTGCATCACCATCTCGCCGCAGCCGGCCAGGACCACGGCCGTGTCGTCGATGACGAACTGTGCGTACAGCGCCACGGAGTCGGTGAGGTACCGCTCCACCACCACCCGTTGGCCGCGCCCGCCGGTCAGCCAGGCCCACCGCCCGGCCACGTAGGCGGCCACCGCCGCCCGGTCCGGCAGCGGCACGACCCGCTCGGCCCCGGCCGCCGTGTCCACCCGCTCGTCCCGGGTGAGGACCTCGTTGCCGAACCCGCCCGCCTGGAACTCGACCTTCACCATCACGCTGTGCCCCTGCGCCAGCAGGTCCTCGACGGCGGCCTCGACCTCCGCGGGGGAGCCCGCCACCCGCCCGGGCGGGATCGGCACCCCGGTGCCGGCAGCCACCGCCCGGAACCCGGCCTTGCTGTTGACCAGGGCGTTGCCGCCCTGCGCGGCGAAGGGCTGGCCGGGCATGGCGTGCGCGACGCCGAGCGCGTCGGCCAGTTCGGCGACCGCGCCGTTCGGCGAGATCGCCAGCACCTCCTCGACCGTCCGGCCCTCCAGGACGCGGCGCAGCTCCGCCCGGAATCCCGGGTCGGCCAGCCGGTCGGTGGTGAGCATCTGGTCGCCCTCGGCGCCCGCCGGCGGTATCACGAAGGTCAGGCTGTCGGCCCGCACACCGGTCAGCCCGGTGACGTACGCCAGGTACTCCGGGTCCGGGCCCCAGGGCAGCACCAGGACGTCACCGTCCTCGGCCCACCAGAGCATCCGCTGCGCCCCGCAGCCGGCGAACCGCTGCTCCAGCGGCGTCATCCCGGTGAGGTCCCCGACCATCTCCTCGGTGCGGTTGTTCGCGATGCAGAGCGTCGTCATCTGGTGGACTCTCCCGGCGTTCGGCGCTGTTGCGGCCCTGGTCCCAGCACGGCACGGCTGTGACGTGCGCTACCGGTGTAGCGCACCGGGGTTGTTCTGGTTCGGTCCTCGGTCATTGAACAAAACACCGAACAACCGGGCCGTACAGCGGTGCGGGACGCCGCGGCAGCGTGGGCCCCCGCGGCGGGGGGGGGCCGGGGGCCCCCCGGCCCCCCGGGGTGCCCCCCCCCCCCCCCCCGGGGCGGGGGGGGGGGGGGCCGGAACCGGGGGGGGGGGGGGCCG
>NZ_JBHWBZ010000002.1:139778-163462 GCF_042735475.1 Kitasatospora sp. NPDC059577
CCCCGGAACCCGTCGACCCCCGGCATCCGTCGGCCCCGGGCATCCGTCGGTCCGGGCACCCGTCGGCCCGGAGCCGCGCCGGGCCCCGGTGGGCCCCGCGACCCCCCGGGGCCGGGTGGGCGGGGGCCAGGAACCGGGTGGGCGGGGGCCAGGAACCGGGTGGGGCGGGATCAGCCCTTGGCGACGCCGGGGTAGTGGCGCAGGAACAGCGCCTCGACCAGGGCCATCCGCTCGATCTCGGTGGGATCGACGCTCTCGTTGGGCGCGTGGATGAGGCAGCGCGGCTCCTCCACGCCCATCAGGATCAGCTCGGCGTCGGGGAAGGTGGAGGCGAGGACGTTGCAGAGCGGGATGGAACCGCCCTGGCCGAGGTAGGCGATCGGTGTGCCGTAGGCCTCGCGCATGGCGCGGTCGAGTGCGACGTACGCGGGTCCGTCGGTGGCGGCGCGGAACGGTGAGCCGGTGCCCTCGCGTTCGACCTCGACCCGGGCGCCCCAGGGGGCCGCGGCCCTGAGGTGGGCCGTCAGGGCGTCGGCGGCCGCAGCGGCGTCGGTGCCGGGCGGTACCCGCAGGCTGACCCGGGCCCTGGCGCGGGCGGGGACGGCGGCGGCCGAGCCGACCACGGGTGGGCAGTCGATGCCGAGCACGGTGACGGCGGGGCGGGCCCACAGCCGGTCGGCGACCGTGCCGGAGCCGGTCAGCCGCACGCCGTCCAGCACCCCGGCGTCGGCGCGGAACTGCTGCTCGTCGTAGCCGACGCCCGGCCAGCCGCCGTCGGCCTCCAGGCCCTGGACGCGGGTGCCGCCGTCCGGGTCGCGCAGCGAGTCCAGGATCCGGATCAGCGCGGCCAGGGCGTCCGGGGCCGGGCCGCCGAACATCCCCGAGTGCACGTCGCCGGCCAGGGTGGAGACGGTGACCACGACGTTGGCGAGGCCGCGCAGCGAGGTGGTGGCGGTCGGGACGCCGACGGCGGCGTTGCCGGTGTCGCAGATCAGCAGCGCGTCGGCGCGCAGCTCGTCGGCGTGTCCGGGGACGTAGGCCTCCAGTCCGCCGGTGCCCTGTTCCTCGGAGCCCTCGACCACCAGCTTGAGCCCCACCGGGAGGTCGTCGCCGAGCGCGCGCAGCGCGGTGAGGTGCATGACGATGTTGCCCTTGCAGTCGGCGGCGCCGCGTCCGTACCAGCGGCCGTCGCGTTCGGCGAGTTCGAACGGCGGGGAGTGCCAGGCGGCTTCGTCCAGTGGTGGCTGGACGTCGTAGTGGGCGTACAGCAGGACGGTCGGCGCGCCGGGCGGCGGCGGGCGGTGACCGAGGACGGCGTGGCTGCCGTCCGGCGTCTCGGCCAGGCGCACGTCGTCCAGCCCGGCGTCGGCGAACGCCGCGGCGACCCACTCGGCGGCCCGTCGGCAGTGCTCGGGCGGGTACTGCCGGGCGTCGGCGACGGACGGCACCGCCACCAGTTCGGCGAGGTCGGCCTTGGCCCGCGGCATCAGCGCGGCGATCCGGGCGGCGAGGTCGTCGGCCGCGCCCGGGGCGGCGGTCGGCTCAGTCATTGATGACGTCCGCGGTCTTGAGGTCGTCGATCTGTTCCTGGTAGTCGGCCAGCTTGTCCGGGCAGTAGACCTTGATCACCTCGGCGCCGGCTTCGAGGATCCGGCGGTCGACGATGACCGGGCGCATGCCGGGACCGCCGGCCCCGTTGGCGAGCTGGGTGAGCCACAGTCCCTGCCGCAGGTCCGAGTTGGGGCGGTCGCAGACCGCTCCGCCGTCGGTGCCCAGGGTCAGGGCGATGTTGTGCGGATTGCGGGCGGCGAAGCCCTTGGCGACCAGGGCGTCGTTCAGCTGGTTCGCCTTCCGGTAGGCCTCGTTGGTGGCCTTCTGCTGGGTGTAGGTGAGCAGGCCGGCGATCATCATGCCTACCAGCAGCACGATCGCGCCGATGTAGATCCACCGGTGCTGGGATGCCATCCGGGTCGGGCTCATGCCACTGCCTCCTCCGTGGTGTCGGCGTCGGGCTGGCGCCAGCTCGGCTTGCGCGCTTTCAGGAAGGAGAACGGGATCACGACTCCGAGGAGCAGGAGGCCGCCGCCGACGATGCCGATGTAGGCCCAGACGCTACTGCCGCCGAACTGCGAGGACGGGACGAATCCGATCACCATGGCCAGCGCCGAGGCGACGAAGCCGACCACGCAGATCGTGGTGAGCAGCGGTGCGCGGTAGCCGCGCGGGTGGTCGGGCTGCTTGCGGCGCAGCTGGATGGCGGCGAGGAACATCAGGAGGTACATGATCAGGTAGACCTGGGTGGTGATCACCGAGAAGATCCAGTAGACGCTGGAGACGTCGGGGATCAGCGCGTAGAGCAGGGCGATGACCGTGGTGAGGAGGCCCTGGGTGACGAGGATGTTCTGCTGGATGCCGTGGGGGTTGAGCTTCTGCAGGAACGGCGGCAGGTAGCCCTCCTGGCGGGAGATCAGGAGCAGGCCCTTGGACGGTCCGGCGAGCCAGGTGAGCATGCCGCCGAGGGAGGCGGAACACAGGGCGATCGCGACGATCGGGACGAGCCAGCCGATGTGGAAGTACTGGAAGAAGGCGTCGAAGGCCTGCATGACGCCGGCGGTGAGGCTGAGCTGGTCGGCCGGGATGACCCAGCTGATGGCGAGGGCCGGCAGGATGAAGATCAGCAGGACCATGCCCATGGCCAGGAACATCGCCTTCGGGAACTCCTTGGCGGGGTCGCGCAGTTTGTTGACGTGGACGGCGTTCATCTCCATGCCGGAGTAGCTGAGGAAGTTGTTGACGATCAGCACCAGGCTGGCGATGCCGGTCCACTGGGGGAAGATGTGGGAGGCGTCCATCGGCGCGGCCGAGGGGTTGCCCTGTCCGAGGAAGACGAACCCGAGCAGGACCAGCAGGGTGCCGGGGATCAGCGTTCCGATGATCAGGCCCCAGGAGGCCAGGCCGGCGACGGCGTTGGTGCCGCGGGAGGACACCCAGACGCCGGTCCAGTACAGGACCACGATGACGATCGCGGTGTAGACCCCGTTGCTGGCGAGGGCGGGGTTGATCACGTAGGAGATCGTGCTGGCCACGAAGGCGAGCAGACTGGGGTAGTAGAAGATCGTCATGGCGAACTGGCACCACACGGCCAGGAAGCCCAGCGGCTTCGACAGCCCCTGCGCCACCCAGTTGTAGACCCCGCCCGTCCAGCCGGAGGCCAGCTCCGCCGACACCAGCGCCGTCGGCAGCAGGAACACGACGGCGGGCAGCAGGTAGAGGAAGACGCAGGCGAGGCCGTACACCGCCATGGTCGGCGCGGCGCGCAGGCTCGCGACCGAACTGGTCGTCATCAGGGCCAGCGTGAGCCAGGTGATCTTGTTCGCCCCGGCCGCGGCCCGCGCGGCATCGACCGCCCTCGCGCCCGCACCCCCCGCCCGGCCCGCATCACCACCCGGCGTGTCCACGGTGCTCAACAGGTGCCTCCTCGACTGGTTCGTCGACGCCCGTGCGTCGAGTCCGATCGTGGCGGCCCGTCCCGGGCGTCGCACGCCCGCTTGCGCTGTTGGGTGGGAGCGCGGGCCCGTACGGCCCTTCCGGCTTGCGCCCGGGCCCGGGCCCGGCGCGGGGGGGGGGGGGGGGCGTCGCGAGGCGGGGCGCGGGGGGGGGGCGGGCGGGGGGGGCGGGGGTGGCGGCGCTGCGGGAGAGTGAGCGCCCCCCGCGGTCGGAGCGGTGGGCCCGGACGCGGAGCGTCAGCGGGCGGTCAACGGCGCTGGAGGGACTTGACGTTGTCGCCGAACGTCCAGCCCTTCGAGCCGTCCCAGTTCACCGACCAGGTCATGAGACCCTTCAGCGCGCCGCCGAAGGCGTTCCAGGACTGGCCGACCAGGCCCGGGTCCAGGTAACCGCCGCCCGCACCGGGCTGGGCCGGCAGGCCGGGCACCTGCTTGTCGTAGGGCACCTTGACGGTGGTGCCCTGGATGGTCAGGCCGTTGTTCAGGCAGGTGGTCTGCTGGGTGAAGCCCTGGACGGTACCGGCCTGGTAGGAGTCACCGGAGCAGCCGTACATGCTCCCGTTGTAGTACTGCATGTTCAGCCACCACAGCTGCCCGTTGTCGGCGTACTTCTTGACGATCGGCAGGTAGGCGCCCCAGATCGACCCGTAGGTGACGCTTCCGCCGGTGACGTACGCGGTCTCGGGTGCCATCGTCAGACCGAAGCCGGCGGGCATCCGGGCCAGCACCCCGTCGATGATCCGGATCAGGTTGGCCTGGGAGGGGGACAGCGTGGTGATGCTGCCGCTCCCGGACAGGCCGGTCTCGATGTCGATGTCGATCCCGTCGAAGTTGTACTTCTTGAGGATCGGGACGACGGTCGCCACGAACCGGTCGGCGACGGCGCTGGAGCTCAGGTCGATGCCCGCGGCGGCGCCGCCGATCGACATCAGGATCGTCGCCCCGGCCGCCTTGGCCTGGCACATCTCGGCGGGGGTCGAGACCTTGACGTTGGCGTCCATGCCGTCCTGCCACTGGACGGTGCCGTCCGAGAGGATCACCGGGAAGGCGGCGTTGATGACGTTGTAGCCGTGCGCGGCGATCCGGCTGTCCGTGACGGGGACCCAGCCCATGCCGGGGTGGACGCCGTTCGCGGCGCCGTCCCAGTTCTCCCAGTACCCCTGGAGGACCTTGCCCGACGGCTTGGGCTTCGTGGGGCAGGTGTCGCCGGGCGGCGTGGTGGTCGGGGGCGTGGTGGTGGGCGGCGTGCTGGTGGGCGGTGTGGTCGTCGGCGGGGCGGTGGTGGGCGGGGCGGTGGTGGGCGTGGTGGCGGTCGGCGTGGGGCTGCTGCCGCCGGGGCCGCTGAGCGACACGTCGTCCGCGTAGTAGGCGGGCTGCCCGTACCAGCCGTGCAGGTAGACGGTCACCGAGGTGGTGCTCGGCCCGGTGGAGAATCCGACGCTGAGCCGGCCGTACGACGGGCTGCTCGGTGTCCAGGTGGACTGGGCGCCGCTGAGGCCGGTGCCGGTGGCACCCAGGTAGACGTAGCTGCCCTGGACGTAGGCGCTCAACGTGTACTGGGAGTCGGGCTGCACGCTGACGGTCTGGGTGCACTGGGCGTCGTCCTGGCCGGTGGGCGTGGCCTGGAGCGCCGAGGTGCCGGAGTGGACCGGACTGCCGACGGCGACGCCGGAGCCTCCGGAACAGCTCCAGCCGGAGAGTCCGTTCTCGAATCCGGGGTTGGTCACCAGCTCGGTGGTGGCGGCCCCGGCCGTGACGGTGCCGGCCACGGCGATGCCGGCTCCGATGACGGCGGCGGCACTCACCGCGGCGAGGGAGCGGATGAGGACGGTCGGCCGGTGCTCGGCGCCGCCGGCCCGCGCGCGTTCCACGGTCGTCCGTTGCGGGCGGGTGGTCCGGAGCGGCTCTCCTGCGGCCCGGCCGGCTTCGGGGCGGCCCTGGTCCGGGCCGGGGCGGAACCCGTCCGACGGGCGTGGGGTGCGCGGCCTTCGACGGAACATGCGGTGCTCCCTTCCCGCCGAGCGTCATGGACATGACCGACGCGTGGGGGCGTGACGCCCGGCTCTGGGTGAGGTGGGGACATGTGGGGCTGTGCCGGTCCGGATCGTAGGAGGGGCCACCAGGCCCGTCAATAGGTCTGGACCAATTGGCGAGACGGCGGCAAGTCCGCCCACACCGCCGCCCCGCCGGTCCGGCCGACCGAACCACCGGGGCGGGCCGTCACCGACGGCCCGCCCCGGTCCCACCGCTGGTCGCGCGTCAGACGGCCGGCTTCCCCGCCGGGGCCGGCGCGGCCGCGACGAGCGCCGTGATCTCCGCGGCGAGCCGCGGGCCGAGCTCGCCCCAGCCCTCCTTGTAGCCGTAGACGCCCGCCAGGGAACGGGCCTCGTAGTCACCGTTCATGATCTCGATGTCGTCGGCGGTGATGAGCGCGGGGTGGGCGACGCCGACGGCCGACGAGACCTTCATCAGCTCCCTGCGCAGGGTGCGCAGGTAGGAGGCGGCACGGGCGGCCTTCGAGGTCGGGTCGAGGCCGCGGGCCAGCCACGGGTTCTGCGTCGCTATGCCGGTGGGGCACTTGTCGGTGTGGCACTTCTGCGCCTGGATGCAGCCGATCGACAGCATCGCCTCCCGGGCCACGTTGATCATGTCGACCCCCAGCGCGAAGGCGACCGCGGCGTTCTCCGGCAGGCCGAGCTTGCCGGAGCCGATGAAGGTCAGGTCGTCCGTCAGTCCCAGCTCGGCGAAGGTGCCGTAGACCCGGGAGAAGCCCATCCGGAACGGCAGCGACACCGAGTCGGCGAACATCCGCGGCGCCGCCCCGGTACCGCCCTCGCCGCCGTCGACCGTCACGAAGTCGACCCCGCGGTCACCCCGCGCCATCAGCGTCGCCAGCTCCTGCCAGAAGCCCGTCTCCCCCACCGCGCTCTTCACCCCGACCGGCAGACCGGTCTCGGTGGCGAGCAGTTCGACGAAGTCGAGCATCGAGTCGACGTCGGAGAACGCGGTGTGCCGCGACGGGGAGGCGCAGTCCTGGCCGACCGGGATGCCGCGGATCCCGGCGATCTCCGGGGTCACCTTCGCGCCCGGCAGCATGCCGCCCAGCCCCGGCTTGGCGCCCTGGGAGAGCTTGATCTCGATCGCCCTGACCGGGGCCCCGGCGACCACGTCCTTGAGCTTGTCGAGGTTGAAGCTGCCGTCCTCGTTGCGGCAGCCGAAGTACGCCGTACCGAGCTGCAGGACGAGGTCACCGCCCTTGCGGTGGTAGGGCGAGAGACCGCCCTCACCCGTGTTGTGCATCGTGCCCGCCAGCGCCGCCCCCTCGTTGAGCGCCGAGATGGCCGCGCCGGAGAGCGAGCCGAAGCTCATCGCCGAGACGTTCACCACGCTCGCCGGCCGGAAGGCCCCGGCGCGCCCGCGCGGGCCGCCGAGCACCTTGGCCGAGGGCAGCGGGGCCTGCGGGTCGTGGAGGTCGGGCAGGGCGTCGGCGAACGTGCGCTGCTTCAGGTAGGCGTGCCCCTGGACGTGCTCGACGTCCACCTCGGTGCCGAAGCCGAAGTAGTTGTTCTCCTCCTTCGCCGACGCGTAGATCCAGGTGCGCTGGTCCCGGCTGAACGGGCGCTCCTCCTCGTTGGAGGTCACGATGTACTGCCGCAGCTCCGGACCGATCGTCTCCAGCAGGTACCGGGCGTGCCCGATCACCGGGAAGTTCCGCAGCAGCGCGTGCTTCTTCTGCACGAGGTCGCGGGCAGCCAGGAGCGCCACCGCTGTTGCGGCGGCCGCGCCGATCTTCCGGGCTTGCATGGGCGTTCCTCCTCGATGCACGACTCCCCCCGCGGCACGCGGGGAGCGTCGTCGTGTCCTGTCGGGCGTCGGACGGCGGGCAGCCGGCCGCACGGGCGGCGGCGTCCGTCGAATGAATGCGACTCGAATGGTAGGAGGCCTCCCGGACGGGCCCGCGGCCAGGGGTCCGGTCCGCGGTCCGGCCGGCACCCGGTGCGACGGGTGGGACCGGTGCAACGCGTGGTACCGGCACGTGCCTGGCGTTCCGGTGTCCAGCAGACGGCATTCAGCCGGAGTACACGCCGTTTCAAGCTTGTGTCAGCAGAGTTCGGCCTCGTGCCTACCTCACACTCTCGTACCGGCGTCGCCTCCGTCTGCGCCGCGGCTTTGACGTTCTCGGGTCTGGTCGTCACCGGACTGCTCGGCGCGCAACCCGCGGCCGCCGCCGACCCGGCCGGCTACCAGAACGTCCGGATCAACGAGGTCACCTCGGCGAACAGCGACACGGTGGAGCTGTACAACACCGGCTCGACCGCGGTGAGCATCAGCGGCTGGAAGATGTCGGACGACGGCTTCTCGCCGCAGTCCTTCAGCCCGTCCGCCGGCAGCATCCCGGCCGGCGGCTTCGTCACCTTCAACTCGCCCAAGGGACTGGGCGACTCGGACAAACTGGTGATCTACACCGCCGACGGCACCGTGGTCGACCGCGTCGACTGGGCCACCGGCGGGGCGAAGCCCGCGATGGCGCGCTGCGGCGGCGACGGCACCGGCGCGTGGGTGACCACGACCGCCACGACCACGTTCGGCGCCGCGAACGCCCCGGGCTGCCCGTCGTCGACCCCGGCGACGAGCCGGGTGCGGATCAACGAGGTCACCTCGGACGGCGCGGACACCGTGGAGCTGTACAACGGCGGCACGAATGCGGTCGGCATCGGCTCGTGGAAGTACGTCGACAACGACACCAGCCACTCCCCGGTCCCGATCTCCTCCTCCTCGCCGAGCGCGACCAGCATCCCCGCGGGCGGCTACGTCACCTTCAACTCCTCGCTGGGCCTGGGGGACAACGACTCGCTCTTCCTCCTCGACGCCAACGGCACCACCGTCGACTCGGTGACCTGGGCGACCGGCGGCGCCAAGCCGTCCACCGAGCGCTGTGCCAACGGCACCGGCTGGTTCCGGACCTCCACCACCGCGACGCTCGGCAGCGCGAACTCCTGCACGGGCGGCGGCGGTGGCGGGGGCGGCGGCCAGACCGGACGGCTGCTCGGCGGCGGCGGCGCCCTCACCAGCGGCTGCACCCCGGAGGCGCCCTCCGGCACGGGTTCCACCCCGGCGGGCACCCTGGCCTGGCCGGGCGGGCTGGACGTCACCATCGCCGACAACGTCTGCGCGTTCACCACGTCCACCGGTCCCGAGGGCCGTGACCTGAGCGGCCTCGCGTTCGACCCGGCGAACCCGTCGGTGCTCTGGGCGGCCAAGAACAAGAACTGGCTGTACAAGCTGGTCAAGAGCAACGGCAAGTGGATCCCGGACCCGTCCTGGAGCGCGACCGGCAAGCAGATCCGCTTCGCCGGGGGCACCGGCCAGCCAGACTCCGAGGGCCTGACGGTCGGCGGCAACGGCCACGTCTACGTGACCTCCGAGCGCGACAACTCCGACAACACGGTCCCCAAGGACACGATCATGGAGTTCGACCCGGCCGCGACCGGATCGACGCTCACGCCCGTCCACCAGTGGGACATGACCTCGCAGTTCCCCCAGCTCGACACCGGCAGCAAGGACGACGCCAACCTGGGCTTCGAGGGCGTCGGCTACGTGCCGGACAGCTGGCTGACCGCCAACGGCTGGGTCGACCCGCTGACCCACGCCGCCTACGACCCGGCGAACTACCCGCTGCACGGATCCGGCCTGTACGCCGCCGGCCTGGAGTGGGACGGCACGCTGCACGTCTACGGCCTCAACTCCGACGGCACGTTCACCACGTTCGGCACCATCGCGACCGGCAAGGCCTCCGTGATGGACGTGACCTTCGACGCCGGGACCCAGCGCATCATCGCGACCTGCGACAACACCTGCGGCGAGACGCACACCCTGATGAAGATCGACGCCACCGGCGCGATCGTTCCGGACGTGACCTACACGAACCCGGCCGTCATGCCGATCGACAACCTGGAGGGCTTCGCGCTCGCGCCGACCTCGACCTGCGTCAACGGCTTCCGCGAGGCGGTCTGGAGCGACGACGGCATCTACGGCTTCGGCTCCGGCAGCTCCTCCTCCGGGCACTCGCTCTACAGCGGCACCTTCCCCTGCTGATCCCCCCGCCCGCCGGAACCGGCCCACCCCGCTCCGCCTCCGCCTCCGCGCCGAGGCGGAGCGGGACCGGACGAGGCACCCGCGGAACGCGCAGTGACGGAGCTCCCGGTCGACGGCCGGGAGCTCCGTCGTGCGGTGCTGCACGCGCGCCGCTCCGAGCACGCCGCCCCGAGCACGCCGATCGACCAGCGGCTCCGGGGCCGGAGCACCGCCGGTCACCCCGAAGTCACCGGCGCCCGACCGGCGTCTGCGGGCGCGGTCCGCCCACCACGGGCGCGGCCTCCGGAACCATTCCTCCGCCACCGCCGTCCAAGGGCGGGCACCGCGACACAGCGACACAGCGACACCGCGACACAGCGACACCGCGACACCGCGACAACGGAGGCGACCACCATGAGACGACCCACGGCTGTCCCGGCCGCCGCTCTGCCCCTGGTCCTGGTCCTGGACCTCGCCACCGGAGCCTGCACGTCCGGCCGACCGGGGCCGCCACCCGCGCCGCCCGCGGCCCCCGCCTCCCCCGGCACGGCCACGGAACCGGCCGACGCACCCGGCCCGGCACCCGGCCTCGCGCCCACCACCGGAGCCGCCACGGCAGTGCCCGTTCCCGCACCGCCCCCGACCGGCACCGTGCCGGCCGGCACTCCGCCCGCCGGGCCCCGGCCGCCCACAACGCCGACGCCGCCGGCATCGCCGGCCTCGCCGACGCCCCCGGTCGGCCGGACGGCCACCCCTCCCCCGGCGAACGGCGAGAACCCGGTCGACCTCCAGCACCGCCCGAGCCTCCCGCCCACCCGGTAGGCGGCCCGCGCCGGAGCCCGTCGCGCCGCCGGCTCGCCGTCACGAACCGGTCCCGCCCGCCGTCACGAACCGGTCCCGCCCGCCGTCACGACAGGATCCCGCCCCACGGGGCCGGCTGATCCCGTCTCACGCCCACGCGGCGAGCGCATCCACCCGCGTCCCGCGGCTCCCGGGGAAGGAGCCGCAGGACACCGCGTCCGGCCGTCCGCCCGTCAGCTGACGGCCGCCGTGGCGGCCGTGGCGACGGTGACGGCCGTGATGGCCGCGATGGCGATGCGCATGTTGCGGATCGCCTGGCCGACGGAGTCGCCCGCCCAGTCGCCCGCAGCGATCTCCGCGAAGCGCAGCTCCACCCGTGCCCGGGGGAGGTCGGAGAAGGCCAGGCCGTGCAGCCGGGCGGCGTGCAGAAGGGCTATCAGGGTCGCGGTGCGGACATCGGGCGCCTCGTGATGCCGGATCACGGCGGTCAGCCGCCCGCGCAGTTCACGCTCGACGGAGCCGTCCGCCTCCGGGTAGCGCCGGACCGGGAAGAGACCGAGGACCTTGTGGCGCTCCTCGACGACCAGGCCGCGCTCGCACAGCCGTTGCACGGTGGCCCGGACCGCCGTCGGGTGGTCCTTGGTCAGCCAGTCCGCCGCCTTCGCCTTGCCGGGACCCTTGCGCCCGATCCACTCGGCGAGCCGCGCCAGGCGCTCGTCGAGCAGCGGTTCGCCGGTCGGGGTGGGGTCGGTGACGCTGAGCCGGCCTTCGTCGAGCGCGATGCGGCCGGCCAGCGCGAGGTCGGCGAGGAAGCCTCCCGCCACCGCCCATCCGGCGCTCGAACTGTCCTTCGCCACACCGGACTCGTCGTCCAGCGAGAGCAGCATCAGCTCCTCGGCGAGGGTGACGTGCATGTGCCATTCCTTTCCCTGTTCGGATCGGACACCCCGCGGCGCGCCTGCCGGCCGCCGCACCCGGGTGTCCTCAGCCAGCAACGCCCGCCCGTGCGGCCCGGTTCCCCGGTCGCCTCCGCTCCCGGGCAGGCGGGGCCGGACCGGCCCCCGACGTCATCATCCACCCCGCGCCGCCGGTTTCCCGCATGCGTCCCCGACCGCCGTCGAGCGCCCGGCAGCGTCCTCACCAGGCATCACGCGCCTCCACGCACCCTCACACGCCCTCACACGAACGACACCCGACCCGCGCAGAAGCCTCGCTCCGGCCGGGTGTCGCAACCCCGTCCGGTCTGCGTACGCTCGCATCCGATCCGGCCCGGACTGCGGGCGGCGTGGCAGTCACCGCCGGGATCCCGGTCAGGCCGCACCTACGGAAAAGATCCCATGACTTACTGCACGCCCTGCCAACGCCATCTCAACGGCGCGCTCTCCTGCCCCGGCTGCGGCCGGACCGCCGGTCCCTCCGGTGGGGAGCCGGCGCTCGGGGAGTCAGCGCTCGGGGCGGCGGTCGGGGAGCCGGCGGGCCCCCGACCCGGACGACCGGACGAGACCCCGTCCACCGCGTCCGCTTCCCCACCGCGCCGCTCGGCGGGACGGTCCGCGGGCCGCTCGGCCCGCCGTCGGAGCAGCCGGCCCAAGGGCACGGCCCTGGCCGTGTCGGCGGCCGGCGTGGTGGTCTGCGGGCTGGCCACCGTCCTGCTGGCCGGCGGCCATTCGGACGGCGCGGTGGCCCCGGCCGCCACGGGCCCCGCATCCCCCTCGCAGGAAGCCGCGTCGACCCCCGGCGCCCCGGCCTCACCGGTCCCGATCGCCGTCACGAGCGCGGCCACGGCCCGGCCGCAGGCGTCGGCCACCGCCACCCGGTCCAAGCCGTCCGGCGGCACGGCCTCGGCCTCGGCGTCCGCCTCGGGCCCGTCCTCGTCGGCCGTCTCCCGGCCGCCGGCGGACCCGCCCACGAACCCCGCCCCGAGCACGACCGGACCGAACACCGGTCCCGCGCCGCAGCCGTCCGTCAGCCCGCACCCGACCTCCCCGACCGCCACGCCGAGCTGTACCCGCCTGCTGTTCTGGTGCACCTGAGCGGGGCGGCCGTCCGGTCCGCCCCCGGCGCCGCCAGTCCCGCCCGGCGCCGTCAGTCCCGCCCGGCGAGGCCTGCGTGCACGGCGAGGAGGTTCAGGTAGCGGCGGTGGACGTCGGCGCGGTCGGCCTGTTCGGTCACCGACGCGTGGCTGAGGCGTTCGATCATCTCGGCCTGGTCGAGGAGCACCCGGCTCTGCTGCTCCGTCGTCGTCTCGGACATGATCTCCGCGAGGGCGTCGAGCTGGCGGATCAGGACAGCCGGCATGCCGTGGGCGGCCTGACGGATCTTCTCGAAGGCGCGCTCGACCAGCCGTTCGTAGCTCACGGGGGCGGTCATCACCCGGATGTGTCCGGTCCCGTCCCGGTGGACCGGATTCGGGTGCCAGTGGGCGGCGACCCGGCACAATCCCTCGCCGAGCCAGTCGATGCAGGTCAGGGCGGTGAAGGTGTCGTTGACGGCAGTGGAGAGCGCCCGGATGGCGATCTCCACCAACTGGTCGACGGCGAAGGCGACGTCCTGGGCGAGCGTCCGGGTCGAGCCGGTGATGTGGGCGCGGGCGAAGCTCCGGGCCACCTCGGGCGCCGCCTCGGCGGGCCAGACCGTGGCGAGCTGATGCCCCCGCACCAGGAAGTGCCCGGGCCGGTGGTCCAGCCGGATGACGGCGTCGAGCTCCGTCGCCATCCGGACGAGCGTGCGGTGCCGGACGAACTGCAGGTAGCCACTGGCCGGCGCCGGGACGGCCGCGCCCGCGGTGTCGAGCCGGGCGTGCAGTTCGGCCGCGGACAGCCCGGCGACGGCCCCGCCGGCCCGTGCCGGTTCGCCCGCGTCCGCCTGGATCGCCGCCGAGAGCTCCGCCGCGATGCTGGCGATGACCCTGGGCAGCTGGATGGACGTGGCGATGTGGTGGATGAAGTAGATCAGCACGGCCAGGTCGGCCATCACCAGCACCATGCAGACGGTGATGGACAGATGGGGCACGAGGTCGCCGTGCGAGGCGGGCCCGATGACGACCAGCGACAGCATCGTGTACACGAACGTGCCGACGAAGGTGCCCAGGGTCAGCTGGGTGGTGCGGTCCCGGATGAAGGTCCGCAGCATGCGCGGGCCGAACTGGGTGGAGGCCAGGGTCAGCGTCACGATCATGATCGAGAACACCACGCCCACGACGGTGATCAGGGCCGCCGCGATGGCGGCGAGCGTCTGCCGAGCGGCGTCGGCGGTGCCGCTGATCACCCAGGACGGCAGGGTGAGGTCCCCCCGGTAGGCGGCCCGGTCCAGGGACCAGGTGACGGCGAACAGCAGCGCGGCGAGCACGACCTCCAGGATCGGCACGACCCACAGGTTCGTCCGTAGCGCCTCGCGGCGCCACTGCGCCTCCAGGTGGACCCCGCGGATCACGTCGACCTGCCTTCTGCCGGCCGACGTCGACCGTCGGACCCGGTGGACCCGGTGGACCCGGTGGACCGCGGACGGGGTGACACCGAGGAACCTCCTGTGAGCAGCCGGGATCGGGGCCGGCGGTGTGCCGCGGGGCTCTCGACGTCGGAGCGGCCGCCGACGTGCCGCTCCGGGCGCCGGCTCCCGTGGGCCGGAATGCCGTCGGCGTCCTTGAGTATGCGGGCCAGGTGAAGCCGGTTCCAGGTCATGGAGGTGGTGTCGCGATCGGTGCCCCCGCTCTCCGGTGTTCACCGGTGTCCTCCGGTGCCCTCGGACGCTCCCGGGTGTCGTCCGGCCCGCCGGACCCGCGCCGCCCTGCCACCCGGTCACCCTGCGGCCCATTCACCCTGCCGCCCGGTCACCCGCCCGCGATCACGTTCGACAGCGGCAGGCCCTCGAAGAACGCCACCGCGTCCTGGCGCCAGTGCGGGCGCCAGCCCTCGGCCTCGGCCCGGGCCGCATCGGCGCAGCGGCGCATCTCGGAGCGGAGCTTCCCGTCCACGCCCAGCAGCCGGGCCAGCTCGCGGACCTGCTCGACCGTTTCGTCCGGGCAGTGCGGGTCGCCGAGCGCGGACTCCACCACGGCCCGCTGCCCCTCGTCCGCGCCGGCGAGCAGGGCGCTGACGGCGTAGCTGCGGCGTCCCGCGCGCAGGTCGGCGCCGGTGGACTTGCCGGTGGCGTCCTCGTCGCCGAACAGGTCGAGGTAGTCGTCACGCAGCTGACCGCCGATGCCGACCAGGGTCGCGTACCGACGCAGCCGTGCGTCGTGCCGGGCCACGTCCTCGCCGGCGGCCAGCAGCCCCAGCCGGAGCGGGGCGAGCACGGAGTACCGGGTGGACTTGTACTCGCAGACGGTGTGCAGGAACTCCTCGTCCGGGATCGGCCGGAAGTCGCGTTCGAGGTCGACGATCTGGCCGGCGACCGTCTCGGCGCCGGCGTTCAGCTGCACCTCCAGCATCGCCTGGCGCAGTTCCGCGGGGACGTCCGCGTCCAGCAGGACCCGCATCGAGAGGAAGGCGGCGAGGTCCCCGGCCAGGACGGCCAGGCCGAGCGCGGTGCGGTCCGCCTCGGGGAACTCCCGACGGTAGGCGTAGTAGGTGGAGGGCCCTCCGCGGCGTACGGGCGCGTCGTCGATGATGTCGTCGTGGACGAGCCCGTGCGTCTGGAGCAGTTCGATGCTCAGCGCGGCCTCCGCCAGGCCGGGCACCGGGTCGGTGGTGACCAGCCGGGCGGCCTCGTACAGCAGGGCGACCCGCAGCCGCTTTCCGCCGCGCAGCGAGAGGTCCCGCAGCAGTTCCAGGCAGCGTGGGGTGAAGCGGCTGAGCGGCGGCGTGTCGAGGCGCTCCGGCAGGGCGGCGAAGTAGGCCTCGAAGCGCAGGTCGAAGCGGCGCCGGTGTCCGGCGGCCCGTTCGCGGGCGGCTGCCATGATCGTTTCGTTCACGGGGCCCACCCTCGCATCCTCAGGGGCGCACCCGCGCCGCCGGGGTCGCGGTCGATCCGTCGGGTCGGTCCGTCGCGGTCGATCCGTCGGGTCGGTCCGTCGGGGTCGGCCATCTTTCGGCCAACCGTGCGAAAGGTCTGTTCGCCGTCACGGCACCCCCCCTAGAGTGGCCGCGATCCTCCACAAGTGACCTTTTCTTCACGTCGGTTCACCGGATCTTCACACCGGATCACCGGCCTCGGAACGTTCAGCGCAGCCTGTTCCCACCATCGAGCCGGAAGGGCCGGGTCCGTGACGCAGGCGTTCCAGTCCCCCGGCTTCGCCGCCCTGGCGGCCGACCGCGCGGTCGAGACACGGCTCGTCGACGAGCGCTGGCAGGCCGTCGCCTGGGACCTGAGCACGGATCGGCGCCGGGTGGTCACCGACCGGCCGGAGGGCGTCCACCTGAGCGAGATCGAGCCGGACGGCGACGCCATCTGGTGGTTCGACGCCGACAGTGCGGGGGAAGGGCGGTGGCGGCGCGAGCCGTTCGCCGACGCGGCGGACGACTCGGGCGGAGCTGACGGCTCGGGTACGCCGAACAGGTCGGGGACGGCGAACGGCCCGGGTACGGCAGACGGCTCGGGTACGGCGGACGGCGAGGCGCTGCACGGCGTGCCGCCCGGGCGGGCGTACGGCCTCGCCTTCGACCGGACGGGCGCGCTCGCGGCGGTGGCCGTCGGTGTCGACGGCGCCTCGCACTGCTACGTCGGACCGCCCGCAGGCGAGGCCCGGCTGATCGGCTCGGTGCCGGGGTACCTGGGCCTGGCCGACCTGTCGCCGGACGGTCGGCTGCTCGCCCTCGGCGGACGGCCCGACGGGGACGACGCCGTGGTCCTGTGGCCGACGGATGCTCAGGCGGCCCCCCGGGCGGGCGGCCGGACGGACAGCCCGGCCGACCGTCCGCTGCGACTCGCCGGGGACCGCCGCCTGCGGCTCTGGCCGATCGAGTTCAACCCGCTCGCGCTCCTCGAACCGGAACTGCTGCTGGTGGTCGAGGAGGACGAGCGGTACACCGTCGCGACCTGGCGGGCGGGCCCGGGGCTGCGCAGGTGCCCGGGGCTGTCGTTCGACTCGCAGATATCGGCCGGCTGGTACCGGGGGCCGCACGGGGTTCTGATCCAGCACGAGCAGGCCGGGCGCAGCCGACTGCTCGTCGCCGACCTCGGCCCGCGGCCGGGCCGGGCGGCGCCGCAGCAGGAAGCACCACAGCAGGAAGCACCGCAGCCGGGCGCACCGCAAAGACCCGTGGACCGGAGACCGGCAGCACAGGCTCCGCCCGTCCGGGAGATCCGCACCCCCGGCGGCACGATCCACGACCTGTCCTGCGCCCCGGACGGCACCCTGCACTGCGTCTGGAGCCGGGAGTCGACGCCGCCCCGGCCGCTGGTCCTGCGCCCCGGCGAGGAGAACGCGCACCACCTCGACCCGGACCAGGACGACACCTCCCGCAGCCGGCGCTGGACCCTGCGGCCGTACGGGCGGATCCACAGCTTCGTCAGCACCCCGGCCGGCCGGGGCCCGTGGCCGACCGTCTTCCTGGTCCACGGTGGCCCCGCCACCCACGACCGGGACTCCTACGACCCGCGGGTGAACGCCCTGGTCGGCCGCGGCTACGCGGTGGTGCGCACCAACTACCGCGGCTCCACCGGCTACGGCGCCCGCTGGCAGCACGAGTACGGCCACCGGGTCGGGCTGGCGCAGATCGAGGACCTGGCCGCCGTCCGCGCGGAACTGGTCGCCGACGGGACGGCGCTCGCGGAGCGCACCGGCCTGAGCGGATTCTCGTGGGGCGGCTACCTGACCCTGCTGGCGATGGGCGCGCAGCCGGAGCTGTGGTCGCTCGGCATGGCCGCCCAGCCGATCGCGGACTACCCGGCCGCCTACCGCGCCACCACCCCCGCACTGCGCGAGCTCGACCGGCAACTCTTCGGCGGGACCCCGGACGAGGTGCCCGAGCGCTACCGGGCGGCCGACCCGCGCTCGTACGTGCACCGGGTCCGCTCGCCCGTCCTGCTGGTCGCGTCGCGGACCGACGAGCGGTGCCCGCCCGACCAGGTCGCCCGGTACGCCGAGGACCTGCGCCGGCGCGCGGTGCCGCACGAACTGCTCTGGGTGGACGGCGGCCACTACAGCCGCCGGACCGCCGACCACCGATCGGTGCTGGCCGCGATGGTCCGGTTCGCCGAACACGCCTGGCCCGCACCGCTCCCCCGGTCACCTCGGGGCGATCGCCCCGAGGCACCCGCCGAGCCGATGGAAGGAGGTGAACAGCCATGAAGCGACGCAGCATTCAGAACGACCCGATCAGCACCCCGGAGCGGCACCCCGCCGACCGCCCGCGGAGCGACGACCGACCGACCGCGACCCGACCGACCGCGACCCGACAGAAGTGGCCACCATGCGTATCGTCCTGCTGCACATGCCCTGGGGCGCGATCGACGTGCCGTCGCTGGCGCTCGGGATCCTGCACACTGCCGCCGCGCGCGCCGGGCACGTGGTCGAAGTCCGGTACGCCAACCTGGACTTCGTGGACTGGGCGGCCGAGCACGCGGGCTTCGGCGTGGACGACTACCAGTACTTCTCCGAGAAGTCCTACTTCCAGGGCGCGGGCGACTGGGCCTTCGCCGGCGCCCTGTACGGCGACGACGACGCCGACACCAACAGCGCAGGCACCGGCACCGCCACCGACACCGGCTTCGCGAGCTACGTCGAGTACCTGGCCACCAACGGCGCGAGCGAACAGGAGATCGCGCTGACCCGGGCCACCCGCGCGGTCGCCCCCGCGTTCATCGCCCGGCTGGTCGAGGAACTCGCCGCCGACCCGCCGGACCTGGTCGGCTTCACCACCACCTTCCAGCAGAACACCGCGAGCCTCGCCGCCGCGAAACTGCTCAAGCAACGCTGCCCGCAGGTGCGCACGGTGTTCGGCGGCGCGAACTGCGACGGCCCGCAGGGCGCCGCGCTGCACCGCAACTTCCCCTTCCTGGACTACGTGGTGCGCGGCGAGGGCGAGGCCGCCTTCCCGGCGCTCCTGGAGGGCGGCGACCTCTCCGCCGTCCCCGGGCTGTGCTGGCGCGACGCCTCCGGGACGTCGAAGGCCAACGAGATGACGAGACGCCCGCTGCCGCCCGCGGCGATCCTGCCGCCCCGCTACGACGGCTTCTTCGAACGGCTCGACGCCTCCGTCGCGGCCGGTTGGGTCGATCCCAAGCTCGTCGTCGAAGGATCCCGGGGCTGCTGGTGGGGCGAGAAGCACCACTGCACGTTCTGCGGGCTCAACGGCTCCTCGATGGAGTTCCGTTCGAAGCCGCCCGCCGACTTCCTCGCCGAGGTGCTCGCACTCGCCGAACGCCACCGGCTGCTGGACGTCTACGTGGTCGACAACATCCTGGACATGGGCTACTTCGACACCGTCCTCAAGTCGCTCGCCGAACTCCCGGTCGATCTGCGGCTGCACTTCGAGATCAAGGCCAACCTGCGCCGCCACCAGTTCCAGCTCCTCGGCGACTCGGGCGCGGCCCAGGTGCAGCCCGGCATCGAGAGCCTGAGCACCCGGGTCCTGCGGATCATGGACAAGGGGGTGACGGGCTGCCAGAACGTCCGCGCGCTGCGGGACGCGCAGAGCGCCGGGGTGTCGGTGACCTGGAACTACCTCTACGGCTTCCCGGGCGAACAGCCGGCCGACTACGAGTCGGTGATCCGCCAACTGCCCGTGCTGCACCACCTGGACCCGCCGACCGGAGCGGGACGGATCGCGATCGAGCGGTTCAGCCCGTACTTCGACCGCCCCGAGCTGGGCTTCGCGATCACCCGGCCGGCCTTCCAGTACCGCGCGACCTACCGCCTCCCGGAGAGCGAACTGGCCGAGCTGGCCTACGTGTTCACCGCACCGCCGCGCGGCATCGGCGGCGGCCTCGCGGAGCGGCTGAGCGCCGCGGTCGACACCTGGCTCGCGCGGTTCCCGGACGCCCGGCTCAGCTACCGGGACGCGGACGGACGGGTCGTGCTCGTCAACACCCGGCCCGGGTACGACTGGCGGGTGGTCGAGCTGACCGATCCGGTGGAACTCGCCGTCTTCCGGCTGCTGGCCCAGCCGCGCTCGCCCGCCGCACTGGCCGCCAAGGTCCCCGGCGGCGCGGCGGCGGTCGAGCCGGTGCTGGAGCGCTTCACCGCGCTGGGCCTGCTGTTCCACGACGGGGACAGCTTCCTTCAGGTCGCCGTCGAGTCCGACAACCAGGTGCTGATGCGGATGCAGCACCGGCACGGCCCCGCCGCCGCCCGTCCGCGCACCGACGAGCCGCCCGCCGCCGCCCGTCCCCGAACCGACGAGGTGCCCGAGGCCGCCCGCCCGGACACGGAGGAGGTGCCCGATGCCGTCACGATCGGCTGACCGGACCGACACCGCCGCCTGGCACGCGGCCGGCCCGGAGGTCGAGCTGTGGCTCGACCACGACCCCGCCGCGCGGGAGGTGCCGGGCTTCGCGCTCGGCCGCCGCACCCTGGCCGGCCCGGCGCGGGCGGAGGTCACCGACCTGCACCGCGCCGGGGTCCGCTGCCTGCGGCTGACCGAGCCGGTACGGCTCTGCGCGGACGCGACAGCGGCCTCCGCGCGGGCGCTGATGCTGCTGCGCGAGGCGACCGGGCAGGGGCTCGCCGTGCTCTGGCAGGCGGTCTGCACGGACGGCTGCGCGGCGCAGCGCCGATTCCACCACCTGTACCCGCCGGATCAGTTGACCGGCGCCCCGCAGGACGTCCTCACCGACTGGCGCGCCACGTACTTCCCGTGCAAGTGCGTCTTCCGGCGCGGCCCCGGCTTCGTCGAGGTGCGCGACCGCCGCTTCGGGACGCTGGAGCTGTTCACCATCGACGAGCCGGGACACCTGGCACAGCTGGACGCGCTGGCCGAGGGCGTCGAGCCCGGCTTGCTGCCGGACGCCGTCCGCCGGGACTTCACCGAGGCCGGTCTGGTCGCCGAACAGGCCGGCCGCACCTGGTTCCTGCCCATGCGGGTGCGCCGCTGGCCCTTCCCGTCGCTGACGGTGTAGCCGTGCGGCCGCATCACGGCGTACCCGTGTGACTGCGTGGCCGCGTACCTGCGCAACCGCGAGAGTTTCGAGCCCGAGGAGAGAGCCATGAGCACCGCGGTCGACGACGCCGCCGCACGGATGTCCGCCTTCATCCGCGATCCCTACCCCACGCTCGCCCGGATCCGGGAGGCCGGCGCGGTGTCCGTCGTGGAGTTCGGCGAGGGCCTGCCGGTCTACCTCGTGACGCGTCACCAGGACGTCCGGGCCGCGCTGACGGACCCGCGCTTCGGGCAGGACGTCCGGCGCAGCCAGGCCATCGCGAGCGGGCGGGGCGCCGGCCTCACGCTCGGTTCGGAGGTGGTCCACATGCTCAACAGCGACCCGCCGGACCACACCCGGCTGCGCCGGCTGATCCAGGGCGTCTTCACCCGCAGGCGGGTCGACCTGATGCGTCCGCTGGTCGAGCGCATCGCCGGCGGCCTGCTGGACGGGCTGCGCGAGCGGGAGAGCGCCGACCTGGTGACGGACTTCGCCTTCCCGCTGCCGATCATGATCATCTGTGAGCTGCTGGGCTTCCCCCCGGAGGACATGCAGGCCTTCCGCACCTGGTCGACCGCGATCCTCACCCAGGGCGGCGAGCTGACCTTCACCCAGGCCACCGCCGAACTGAACGACTACCTGCGGGAGTTGATGACAGCCCGGCAGACGTCACCGAAAGCCGACATCCTGACCGACCTGGTACAGGCCCGGGACGCCGGCGAACTCACCGAGCAGGAGGTGTTCTCGATGGTCTTCCTGCTGCTGATCGGCGGTCACGAGACCACCGTCAACCTGCTCGGCACCGCCACCCTGGCGCTGCTCCACCACCCCGACCAGCTCGCCTGGCTGCGCGCCAACCCGGCGGCGATGCCGGTCGCGATCGACGAGTTCCTGCGCTACGAGTCCCCGGTGAGCATGGCCACCCTGCGGTTCACCAACGCCGACGTGATGGTCGACGACGTGGAGATCCCGGCGGACGAGCTGGTGCTGCTCTCGCTCGGCGCCGCCAACCGGGACCCGGCCCGCTTCACCGAACCCGACCGGCTGATCCTGGACCGGGGCGATCCGGGCCACCTCGCCTTCGGGCAGGGCCTGCACCGCTGCCTCGGCTCCTTCCTCGGCAAGCTGGAGAGCGAGGTCGCGCTCACCGGCCTGCTGGAGCGCTTCGCGCGGATCGAACTGGCCGCCGCGGAGGAGACCCTGCCGTGGCGCAACACGATCATGCTGCGCGGCCTGGAATCGCTGCCGGTCTCGCTCGATGGCTAGCAGCACGGGGACAGGCGGCACCGGGACGGACGGCACAGCGACGGACGACGCAGCGACGGACGGCACCGCGACGGGCAGCACGGGAACGGCCGGCGCACGAGCGGGCCGGGCGGCAGCGCTGGTGCGGTTCCGCCCCCGGATCGGCGTCGCACCACTGCGCTCGCGCGGCTTCCGGCTCCTGGTGATCGGGCAGGGGACCTCGGAGTTCGGCAACGCGTTCCAGGTGGTCGCCCTGCCGCTGCTGGTCTACTCCCTCGCCGGAGGCGCCCGCCAGTTGAGCCTGGTGGTCGCCGCCTACGGCGCGGGCCGGCTGGCCGCCACCCCGCTCGGCGGGATGCTCGCCGACCGGTACGGCGCCCGGCGGATCATGCTGACCGCCGATCTCGGCCGGCTGCTCGCCACCGCCGGACTGTGCGCGGTCGCCGCGGCCGGGGTGGCGGACTTCCGGCTGATCGGCGGGCTCGCCCTGCTGGTCGGCCTCGGCGCAGGGGTCTTCCTGCCGGCCGCCTGGGCCGTCACCCCGTCGCTGCTGCCCACCGAGGACCTGCACGCGGGCAACGCGCTGAACAGCACGGTCACCTTCGGCGCGGGTCTGCTCGGCCCGGCGGTGGCCGGCCCGCTCGTGGCGTGGCTGAACCCGGCCGCCGCCCTGGCCGTCGACGCGGCGACCTTCGCCGTGTCGACCGGCACGCTGCTGCTCATCGGCCGCGGCAGCCCCGTCGCACCGCCCGGCCCGGTCTCCGAACGCTCCGCCGTGCCGAAGAACTTCCGCGGCCTGCTCCGGGAATCACCGCTGCTGCGTGCGGTCCTGACCGTGACGGTGATCGCCAACCTGACGGTGGGCGGCGCCACCCGGGTCGCCCTGCCGGCCCTGGCCACCCAGGGCTTCGCCGCCGGCGCCGTCGGACTGGGCCTGCTCCTGGCCGCCTTCACCGGCGGCGCCCTGCTCGGCGGCCTGTTCGCCGCCGGCCTCACCGAACTGCGATCCCGGGGCCGCGCGGCGATGCTCTCCGGCCTGGTGATGGGCGCGGCAATCGGCCTGGTCCCGTTCGTCGGCCTCATCGGCGCCGCACTGCTGCTCTGCCTGGCCGGCGGCGCCGGCACGGTGACCAACGTCCTCGTCGTCACCGGCGTGCAGAAGAGCACCCCGCCCGCGCTCCTGGCCCGGGTCATGGGAGCCATCACCTTCTGCGCGCTGGGAGTCTTCCCGCTGTCCGTGGTCGCGGCCGGCGCCGCGGTGGACGCCTTCGGCAGCCGGGGGGTGTTCGCGACGACCGGGCTCTGCCTGCTGGCCGCGTTCGGGTACGCGCTGACCAGACAGGAGATCCGCGAACTCTGAGGCCGCCGCCCGCGCCACGGCAATGCGCTGCGGCACGGCACTGCGGTACGGCGCTGCGGCCGCGCCCCGTCCGTCCTCCGGCCCCTGCCCTCGCGGGATGCGGTGGGTGCGTGGCAGCCTGGAAGCGGAGTCTCCGAGCAGGTCGCCCCACGGGTGACACGGTTGGCCCCGGGAAGGAGTCCACACCATGGCGGACGGTGCCACAGGGGCAGGCCGCAGGCCCCTCACGGTGGAGCGGGCCTTCGCGGGCGGGTGGACCACCTTCGCCGCGATCATGATGCTCATCGGCGGCATCCTGATGGTCCTGGAGGGGATCGCCGCCATCGTGAACAACGACCTGGTGGTGGCCACCCGGAACTACACGTTCTCGTGGAGCACCACGGGCTGGGGCTGGATCCACCTGGCCCTCGGTGTGGTCCTCGTCCTGGCCGGGACGGCGCTCTTCGGCGGCGCGGTGTGGGCGAGGGCCGTCGGCGTCGTCGTCGCCGGGCTCAGCATGATCGCCAACTTCGCCTGGCTGCCCCACTACCCGTTCTGGGCGATCGTCCTGATCGTGATCGACGCCTTCGTCATCTGGGCCCTGTGCGTGGGTCCGACCAAACAGCTGGCCTGAGGGCGCAGCCCCCTCCGCCGCGGGGGCGCCGGCCCCCGCGCCGCGCCCCGCCCCCGCGCCGCGG
>NZ_JBHWBZ010000002.1:163472-173507 GCF_042735475.1 Kitasatospora sp. NPDC059577
CGCTTGGGCTGGGGGGGCCGGGGGGGGGGGCCCCCCCCCCCGGGGGGGGGGGGGGCCCCCCCCCCGCCCCCCCCCCCCGGGCGGGGCGGGGGGGCGCGGGGGGGGCCGGCGGCGGAGGTGTTCCGCAGCGCCGGGGCGTCCCGCCGGCACGGCACGCCGTACGACGAGTGGTTCCGCCAGGCACTGCCGGCCGACTCCTCGCCGAAGGGGCTCCGACTTCCCCTCCACTGACCGGGCGTGACGCCGAGCCGGGCGCGACCGGCGCCCCCGGCCACCCCGGGTCACCGCGGGGCGATGCCCGATCACGGGGACCCGGCGGCCACGTCCCCGGGGAACGATCGCCGCCCGGGGAGCGCTCGACCCGTGCGGCGACCTCCCTCATGACGGAGGAACCGCCTCCCCCACCCGGACCCGCGAACCATCCCGGCACCCTGTCCGACCTGGGGACACGTACGCCGCCCCCGGCAGTTGCGCATCGGCGCCGGCCCGCCGCAGGCGCTGCGCGGGAATGTGGGGGTCCGCGGCCCGGAACATACGTGCCCGTCCCCCATGACCGCGAAGATCCCGCGACGCCAGGATGGCGGCGCGGTCGGACGCCGACCGGCTGCGGCAGTCCTCCGGCAGTCTCCAGGGAACGAAGGAAGAACGATGGCAGACGGGTCCACGGCTGGTCGGGTCCCGGCGGATCCGTACGCCGCGCTGTTCCCCGACCTGATCGAGGCGGTGCTCCGCAGACAGGGTGCGCTGGGCTGGTGCGTCGCTCCGGAGGACCTCTGGTGCCGGGTGTCCCCGGGCGACGTCGGCACGGGCCGGCGGCAGGGCTGGAAGCTCCACGTGTCGGCCACCCCGCTCTCCGCCCCGATGGTGCTGACCCGTGCCGCCGAGGTCCTCGTCGCCGCCCGGGCCCCGTTCAAGTGCGCCGGCACACCCGGGCGCGTGGTGGACCTCGTCTCGGCCCGCTACGACCGCGGGGGCGGCGGCAAGTTCATCACCGTCTACCCGGACGACGACGACCACTTCCGGCAGCTGGCCGAGGACCTGCACCGGGCCACCGCGCACCTGCCGGGGCCGGGCATCCTCTCCGACCGTCCGTACCGGCCGGGCAGCCTGGTGCACTACCGCTACGGCGCCTTCCGGGGCTTCCCCCGGCTCACCAACGACGGCTCGCCCGAGCCGATGCTGCGGGCCCCCGACGGGAGCTTCGTCCGTGACCGGCGGCAGGCCGGTTTCAGCCCGCCGCCCTGGGCGGTCTCCCCGCTGCCCCTGCCCGAGGAGCCCGCGCCCGCCCCCGGGACGAGCGTCCTGCTGATCGACCGGTACGTCGTGCACAAGGCCGTCCGGCACGCGTACAAGGGCGGCGTCTTCCTCGGCACCGACCGGCGGACCGGGCAGGAGGTCGTCATCAAGGAGGCCCGCCGGCACGTCGGGGCCGCCCTCGACGGCTCCGACGCGGGCGACCGGCTCGGCCACGAGGCGGAGATGCACGCGCTGCTCGCGCCGCTCGGCCTGTGTCCGCAGGTACTGGGCACCTTCGGCCAGGGCGGCAACCGGTACCTCGCCGAGGAGCGCGTCGCCGGGCGGACGCTGCGCGCCTGGACGTCCGAGACGCTGCGCCCCGACCGGGCGCGACTGCTGGACCTGGCCCGGCAGTCGGTGACCCTCGTCGGGGCCGTCCACGGACTCGGCCTGGTCCTGCGGGACCTCAACCCCAACAACCTGATGGTCACTCCGGACGACGAGGTCCGCCTGATCGACCTGGAGGCCCTCGCCCGCCCCGGAGACCACGTCCTGCGGCTGCACACCCCGGGCTACGGCGCGCCCGAGGTCGTCGACGGCGCCCTGAGCGGCCCGGCCCCCGCCCTGACGTCCGACCTCTACGGCCTCGGCGCCGTGCTGTTCCACCTGCTGACCGGCACCGACCCCGTCCTCGCCCCGGACCGCGGGGCGAGGCGCGACCGTCACGACCGCCTCTCCACCCTGCTGGCCGCCGCCCTCGCCGACCGCCCGGACCTGACCGCCTTCCAGCCGCTCGTGCTGGGGCTCATGGCGGAGCGCCACGACGACCGGTGGAGCCTGGACGCGGCCCGCGAAGCCCTCACCCGGCCGCCCGCCACCGCCGCCACCGCCACCGCCACCGCCACCGCCGTGGACGCTCCCCGCGCCGCCCCGCCCGCCCCGACCGGCGGGGACGTCCTGGACGGCCCGACCGCGGAGCGGCTGCTCTCCGACGGGCTGACCCACCTGATGGACACCATGACCCCGCTGGACCCGGTACGGCTCTGGCCCGGCGACCCCGCCACCGAGCGGACCGATCCCCTGAACGTGCAGCACGGTGCGGCCGGCATCCTGTCCGTCCTCACCGCGGCCGCCACACACCGGACGGACCCGCGGCTGCGGGCGACGGTCGCCGAGGCCGCGGAGTGGATCGCGGCCCGCGCCGACGCCGGCGAGCAGCGGCTGCCCGGGCTGCACTTCGGACGTTCCGGCACCGCCTGGGCACTGCTGGACGCCGCCCGGCTGCTCGACGACGACGGCCTCGCCGGGCACGCGGCCCGCCTCGCCCGCGAGGTGCCGGTGCGCTGGCCCAACCCCGACGTGTGCCACGGCGTGGCCGGCGCCGGTCTGACCCAGCTCCACTTCTGGCAGACCACCGGCGACGAGGAGTTCCGCAAGCGCGCGGTGACCGCCGCCGAACACCTGCTGACGACCGCCGCGAAGGGCCGGTCCGGTGTGGTGTGGCCCGTCCCGGCCGACTTCGACTCCGAACTCGCCGGCATCACCCACCTCGGCTTCGCCCACGGCGTCGCCGGGGTCGGCACCTTCCTGCTGCTCGCCGGACTCGCCGCCGAGCGGCAGGACTTCGTCCACGCGGCCCGGGCAGCCGCCGAGACCCTGCTCGCCACCGCACGCGTCCGGGACGACGGCGCGGGCTGGCCCGTCGAGGACCACGGCCCCGACACCCCCGTCCACGCGCCCCACTGGTGCAGTGGCGCCTCCGGCATCGGCACCTTCCTGATCCGCCTCTGGCAGGCCACCGGGGATCCCCGCTACCGCCGGACCGCCGAACAGGCCGCGACCGAGGTGTACCGCTGGCGGTGGCGGAGCCCGTCGACCGCCTGCCACGGCCTCGCCGGCAACGCCGAGTACCTGCTCGACCTGGCCGAGGCCCTGCACGACCCGGGCCACCGGCGCCGCGCCGAGGAACTCCTCGCCTGCGCCCACGCACGTCACGTCGTCCACGACGGACTGCACCTGATCCCCGACGACACCCTGACCAGGGTCGGCGTCGGCTACAACACCGGACTCGGCGGGCCGCTCGGCCTGCTGATCCGGCTCCACCACGGCGGGCCGCGCCTCTGGCTGCCCGCCCCCGACCCGGCAGGAAGGAGGTGATCACCATGACCGACGACGTCAACGCCCTGCAGCTGCTGGACAGTGAGGAGCAGGCCACCACGGCCTACATCTGTTTCCCGTTCAGCATCTTCGTGTGCGGCAACTGGAGCATCGACGACATGTGAGTCCGACCGGGCCGAAGTGAGCGCGAACCCGTCCTGTGACCACCCGGCAGCCGCCGGGAGACCCGAGGAGTGCGGCCTGACGTCCGCGCCCTCACCCTCCGGGAGTACCCGTTCCGGACGCACACGGACACGCGACCACGGAACCCCCACGACGGCGCGGGCGCCCGGGATCCCTCTCGGCCACCCGCGCCGTCCGGCTGTCGGCCGCACGCGCGCCGTCACCCCCGGGCCGGGGCACCGGTCCGACCTCCCGGCCCGACACCCCCGTCCGGCGTCCCGGTCCGACCTCCCGGCCTGGCGCCCGGTCCGGCTCCGTGCGACGGACCGCCGACCCCGTGCTCTCCGGATGGAAACGAACGGAGAGCCGCGGCCGTACGAAGTCCTCGTCGCCGGGCCCTACTTCACGGACCCGGTGTTCCACGGCCCGGACCGGCCGGTCGCCCGCGACACCCATGCCCGCAACCACCGGGCCCCTGCATGAGGTGAACACTTCACGACATGACGTGATCGTGTTAGCGTCCCTCGGATGTCGAGGATTCTGGTCACCGATCTGGACGGCACCTTGCTCGGCGGCACGCAGGACGACCGACGCCGACTACGGGACGCCCTGGCTCGCCATCCCGAGGTGACCCCGGTCTTCGCCACCGGACGCGGACTGGCCTCGCTCCGGGAGGTCCTCCGCGACCCGCTCGTCCCCCGGCCCCGGTGGATCATCGCCGACGTCGGCGCCACCGTCATCGACGGCACGGACCTCACCCGCGTCGACCCGGTCCAGGAACAGCTGCGCACCGGATGGCCGGGGGCGGACCGGGTGCACGCCGCGTTACGCCGCTTCCCCGGACTCACCTACCAGCACGGCGTCGTCCAGGACGGCCGCTGCTCCTACCACCTCGCCCCCGACCGGCTCACCGACGAACTCACCGCAGCCGTCGAAGGCCTCGGCTGCACCTGGGAGTACTCCGCGGACCGCTACTTCGACGTCCTGCCCCCGGGAGCCTCCAAGGGCAACGCCCTCCGGGTCCTGGCCGGGAAGCTGGGCTGGCAGCCCGAGGAGATCCTGGTGGCCGGTGACTCCCTCAACGACCTCTCGCTGTACCGGCTCGGCACGCACGCCGTGGTCGTCGGCGAGGCCGAACCCGCGCTGCTCGCCGCCCTCTCCGGGGACCCGCGCGTCCACCGCCCCGACCGGGCCGGCGCGGCCGGCATCCACGCGGCGCTCCGGGAACTCGGCTGGCTCTCCCCCGATCCAGGCCCAGGCCCAGGCGCCGGTCCAGGCGCCGGTCCAGGCCCCGGCCCAGGTCCAGGCGCCGGTCCCGACCCGGGGCGCCCCGTCGGCGGGCACTCCCTCGTGGTGGCCTACCACCGCCCGCCGCTGCACTGGAACGGCGACAGCTGGCAGCCGCCCAGCAGCCCCAACGGCATCCTGCCCACCCTGACCAGCGCCTTCACCGGCGGCCTGCCGGGCGTCTGGGTCACGGCACTGGTCGGCGGCGACCCGGACGACGGCCCGGACGGCAACCGCCCGTACCCGGCCGGCCTGCCGCTCTCCCCCGTACCGCTCGACCCGGACAGCTGGACCGGCTACTTCCACCGCGCCTGCAAGGAAGCACTGTGGCCGGTCCTGATGTCCGAGCCGGGCCGGTCGGTCTTCGACGAACGGGCCTGGGCCGACTACCGCACCGTCAACGCCCGCTTCGCCGAGCACATCAGCGCGCAGGCCGCTCCCGACGCCACCGTCTGGCTCCACGACTACAACCTCTGGCTCGTCCCGGGCCTGCTGCGCCGGCTCCGACCCGACCTCAGGACCGGTCTCTTCCACCACACCCCATTCCCCGCCCCGGAGGCCTTCGACACCCTCCCCGTCGCCGCCGAACTTCGTTCCTCCCTGGCCTGCCTCGACTGGGCGGGCTTCCACACCGAGGACTTCGCCGCACGCTTCCGCCGCACCCTGGCAGGCCTGCCCGATCCACCGCGGACCACCGTCCACCCGCTCGGCGTCGACCGGCCGGCCGTCGAGAGGCTCGCCCGCCGCCGCGCGGCACACCACCTCCCGGCCGCCGGCCGGGTCGTGCTCTCCGTCGAACGCCTCGACTACGCCAAGGCCCCGATCCAGAAGGTCGACGCCGTCGACCACCTGCTCGCCCGCCGGCCCGACCTGCGCGGCCGGCTCACCTTCCGCCTCGTCTGCCCGCCGCCCGAACCCGGCATCACCGCCTACGACACCACCCGTAGCCGCCTCGAAGAGCGCGTCACCGAGGTCAACACGGCGTGGCAGAGCGGAGATTGGCAACCGATCGACTACCTCCCCGGCCGCCTGTCCGGCACCGAGGTCGTCGACGAATACCTGAAGGCGGACGTGCTCTGGGTGACCTCCCTCCAGGACGGGATGAACCTGACCGCCAAGGAGTTCATCGCCACGCGGGCCGGTCTCCCGCACCCCCGCACCGGACCGGGAGTGCTGGTGCTCTCCCGCCACGCCGGCGCCGCCGCCGAACTCGGCGAGGCCGCACTGCTCACCGATCCCCACTCACCGGAGGACCTCAGCACCGTCCTCGGCCGAGCGCTCGACCTCACCCCGGCGGAACGCCGAGCCCGTATGAACCGGCTCTCCGAACTCCTCGGCCACGAGCGGCCCACCGAGTGGGCGACCCGCATCGTTCACGCGATCCGGAGCGGCTGCGCCCACGGCTCACCGTCGACGGCCTGATCCCCCTTCCGCCCGCCCGGCTCCCGCATCGCGGACCGGCCACGGCTCGGTCCCTCTGGCCCCGCTGGTTCCTCTGGTCCCTCTGATCCCGCTGTCACGCCTGCTCCCCCGCGCGCAGCTCGGTGGCGATCTGCCGCCGGCCGGCGACCAGCGTCTCCGCCACCACCCCGAGGCAGACCAGCAGGGCCAGGCCCGCCGTCGGCAGCAGCACCGGCACCAGCGCGGGTGCCAGGACGTCACCGACCCTGGCACCGACCAGCGTCGAGATGTCGAAGGCACCACCCAGCAGCGCGACCGCGGCCGCGGCGACCAGGCCGCCGCCGACGGCCGCCGCCAGGGTCTGCGGGAGCGCCTCGGCGACGATCAGCGCCAGCCCCTGCCGCGGCCGCAGGCCCATCGTGCGCAGCCGGGCCAGCACGGCCGTGCGCTCGGGCGCGGCCCGGAACAGCGTCAACAGCACGGCGAGCAGGGCGAATCCGCCGCCCGCGGCGGCCGCGTACCGGAACAGCCGGCCGGCGGCGTGCTGCAGCGGATCGTCGGCGAGGGCCGCGGCGGTCTCCCGGCTGCTGTGCACGGTGTATCCCGCGGGCAGGCCGTGGGTGTCCTTGCCGACGGCCGTGGCCTCGTCCGCGATCAGCCTGGCCAGGCCGACCGGCCGGACCACGCCGTTGTCCCGCAGGGCCGACCTGACCCCTTCGGGGTCGACATCGCCGACGGCGAACCACTCGTTCACCCGTTTGGCGTCCGGCAGCCGTTCCCAGGCGGGGCCGGCGGGAACGACGACGAACGGCTTGCCCGGGTCCGGCAGCGCGGGGGTGGCGCCGACGGTCCCGGCGACGGTGAGACGCAGGTCGTTGCCGTTGGGCGTGCGCACCCGGGACGCCCCTGTGGCGAGGCGCTCGGCCAGGTCGCGGCTGACCAGTGCGGGCACCGGGGTGTCCGGGCCGCCGGGCGTCCCGGCCAGCTTCGCCGGGTCGAATCCGCCGACCCCGAGGGTCCGGGCGATCTCGGCGTACGCCGCCGGATCGACCACCATCACCAGGTAGGCCTCGGTGTCGTTCTGGTCGGCACCGGTGATGCGGGCCTTGGGCTCGACCCGGACCGCGGTCGAGGCCCGGACGCCCGGCAGGGCGCCGGCGGCCGTGGTGAACGGCTCGGTCAGGGTCGCGTAGTCCGGGAGGGAGACGCCGATGTCCCCGCCGGTGGCGATGCGCGCGGCGCGGGTCCGCACGTGATCGACGGTGTCGAGCACGGTGGCGCCGAACCCGGCCGTGGTGACGGCGATCAGCAGGGCGAGCTGGGGCAGCGCGGAGGTCCGGCGCCGGCCCGAGGTGTCCCGGGAGGCGCGGGCCAGGCCGAGGAAGCCGATCAGGCCCCGGCCGCGGCCGGCGAGGGCGGCCGACCAGCCGATCACCACCGGTTCGATCCGGGCCAGGACCAGCCCGCCGGTGACGGCGAGCAGCAGCGGCGCGGCGACCAGCAGCGGATCCAGCCCGGCGCCGGTGCCGACGCCCCGGCGCCTGACCTCCGCCACGGCCACGACGGTGACGGTCAGGACGGTGAGTTCGCCGACGAGTCGGCGTCGGCCGCCGGCCGCCCGCGGGCGCGCCCACAGCAGGGCCGCGCGGGCCGGGAAGGCCGACAGGGTGATCAGCGTCGCGACCAAGGCTGCGAGCACCGAGCGTTCCCACCGGGGGGTGGGCAGCAGCACCAGGGCGAGGGCCGTTCCGAGCACGGCGGCCGGCAGGACGGTGACCGCACCCTCGCCGATCAGCCGTCGCAGCACCCCGGCGAGGGAGGCGCCGCGGGCCCGGAGCAGGCGGATCTCGGCGGCGCGACGGTCGGTGCCGAGGGCCGCGGCCAGGAACAGCACGACGACGGCCACGCCCGCGACACCGGCCGGGCCGATCGCGCTCAGCGGCATGGCGGCCCGGTAGCGGGCGTCCGCCCGGCCGAGGAGGTCGGGAAGGCCCGAGGAGGTGTGCAGGTCGGGGCGCCCGGTCGCGCCGGCCAGAGCGGTGGCGTCGCGCCCGGTCAGGAAGGAGCCGAGGATGCCGCGGGTACGGTCGAGCCGGTCGGCGCGCAGCGACGCGGCGTCGACGGGCAGCCGCCAGAAGTTCTCGGCGCCCGAACCCCAGCGGGCCATCGCGGGCAGGCTGCCCCCGTCGACGAATCCGCTGGTCATCCAGTGCTCGTGCTCGGGGTCGGGCCTCAGGCAGGCGCGGGTCGGGCAGCCGAGGTCCTCCCAGAACGGGTCCTGGGGGTCGTTGACCCGGTAGAGGCCGACGACCACGGTGGTCCGCTCGGTGCCCGGGCCCTCGACGCCGTTGTCGATGACGTCACCGAGCTTGATGTGAATGGTCTCGGCGGCCTTCTTGCTGATCACGATCGGCAGCGGACCGCCGACCGCGCCGGGGGCCGGCCAGCTGCCGTCGGTGAGGGTGACCCGGGCGGCCAGGTCGTGCACGTACAGAAGGCCGAGGACCGGGTCGGTCAGCTTCTCGGCGATCCGGACGTACTCCGGATTGCGCATGCCGTGGTCGGCCAGGGCGCGGGAGCCGTAGGCCCTGCCCGACCGGGTCGGCGTCAGCTCACGGCCGAACGCCTCGACCAGGGTCTGCTGCACCCGGTCGAGCGTGGCCGCCCCGTCGTCGTCGCGGACCCTGGAGGTGGTCTGCAGGCTGGTCTGGTTGATGCCGTTCCGGCCGACGAAGTCCTGGAGCGCCGCATCCGCGCCCCGGTCCGCGATGCGGGGGAAGGCCGCTGTCAGGAAGACGGTGACGAACGCGAGGGCCGCCATGAGCAGCGCGGCCGCGGGGCTCGCCCGCAGTCTGGTACGGACCCAGCGTGCGGGGCGGTGTGCGGTGTCGGGGGTGGGCACACGCGTGCCGGCCCGGGTGGTCACAGCTCCGCCGCGTGGCGCAGCCGGGCCGCCGGGTCGCTGAGCCTTACCCCGGCCACCTCGTCGTCGAGCCGGGCTTCGAAGCCGAGCACCATCGTCCTCCCCCGGTCATGTCCCCGGCCGTGTCCCGACCCCACCCGGCCTCGCCCGGCGATCCGATCCGGCCGCAAAACCGGGCGCGGACGAACACTTCACGGGCACACAAGCGCAATGATCACCGGAAATTCGATCACCGGATAGCGGACGATGCTGTCAGATTCGACCCGGGAACGGAAGGGACTTGCGCGAATCACCCGACCGAGGAACGTATTTCCTTCATTGACGGGATCCCCGCTGGCGACAAGCGAGTTGACGCACCACGCACAATTCCCGACTCCGGCTTCACCACCCGCCCCCGACCAGGGAACTTCCCGCCCGGGAATTCGCCGCCCGGAACGGTGAACCCGTGAAACCACCTCGGCCGTTACCCCGGACGAAATCGGACAGCCACCGCCCGCGGGAATACTCCGCAGGACGCAGCACCAGGCCGCCGGCACCGCCAGACCCCCGGCCGCCCCACCCCCGGCCGCCGCGGACCGCGGAGGTCGGGCGCACCGGAGTTCCGCCCGGGCAGCCGGCGCCGAACGGCACCAGGAGGCGCGGCCCCGCCCCCGTTTCGGCTTCGTCGGGAAGGTCGACGCCAACGGGCACCTGTCGGTCGCAACGACGGCGCCTGGATCATGCACAGGAACGACGGGAAGGTGTCGATCGCCGGCGACCTGCGCGTCCACGGGGCGTTCCGCGCCGACAGCTGACGGACGTGCCGCGACGGGGGGCGCGGGGGGGGCGCGGCGGGCGCGGGGGGGGGGGGGGGGGGGGGCGGCCCGCGCCGCCGCCCGGACCGCGGCGCGGGCGGGGCGACAGCCGGG
>NZ_JBHWBZ010000002.1:173517-221435 GCF_042735475.1 Kitasatospora sp. NPDC059577
GGGGCGCGGGGCGCGCGCCCCCCCCCCCCCCCCGCGCGCGCGCCCGCCCGCCCCCCCCCCCCCCCCCCCCCGCCCGCCCCCCCCCCCCCCCCTCGCCCGGTCACCCCCGCCGATCGCGGCGCCGGGAGGTCAGTGACACCGCTTCCAGGCGAGGCGGTACACGGTCTTGATGCTGCCGTCCGTCGAGTCCATCTCCAGGAAGCTGGTGGCGCCCGGGCTCGACGTTCCGGCCTCGACCCGCAGTTCCGTGTCGATGTCGAGGTTGCGCGCCTGCCCGCAGGGGGCGAAGACCCGGGCGGCGACGTCCACGGTGTCCGTCTCCTGCCAGTCGTTGGTGAAGCCGCCCTCGAAGTGATGGATCGATTCGGTGGTGCGGGCGCTGCCCTGGAAGTGGTAGCTGGCCCGCTGGGTCCCGGACGCACCGGGTGCCAGCGACGCGAAGCCGCGGTAGGTGGCGGACACGACCGCGTAGGTGTAGCCACCGGGGACGTGCACGAGAAGGCCGAGCTGACAGTTCTTCCGGGAGTCGGTCGGCGCCGTCCCGGGCCCCACCTTGGCGGTGTAGTTGCTGTAGGTGACGGTGAAGGCGGTGTTGTCCGGGGAGACGGACACGGCGGCCGTCCCCGCCGGGCAGCCGGACCCGTTGACCGCCACGCTGTCGATGACGATCGGGGTCGGCGGCGGGCCCGGATGGCCGCCGAGGCCCGATGAGCCGAACAACGATGCGGCGACACCAGTCGCGGCCAGCGCGCGGAGCACCATGGGATTCCCTTCCGTCGTCCACGGACCCGGGGCGGGCGTCGCGTTCCGGCCCGACCCCGGATTTCACGGGGGCATCGCATCACACGTTGCGCCCCCGCACACAGAAGGTGACGCCCCGGTCACTCGGACGGCCTTCGGGATTGCAGCCCGGCCGTACCCACGCGTCCCGGCCGTCCGCTCCGGCCCGACGGTGGCCCGCCGACCAGCCGGTACACGTGTGTCACCACCGGCGGTTCAGCGATGTGCGGGTCGCCCTCCCGGTCGCGGGTGGTCGGGCCCGCCCGGTCAACGCCCCGGCCAGGAGGTGGGAGAGAATCGTCAAGGTCCCGGCCCCGAAGGCCCGGCACCGGCGTGTCGTCCGGGCCGACCCACTAACCTGGGCCGCTTGCCAGCCCGAGCCCCCCGAGGAGCACAGCGCCGTGTCCGACAGCTTCGCGCACCTGCACGTCCACACCGAGTACTCGATGCTGGACGGGGCGGCGAAGAACGGCAAGCTGTTCGCCGAGGCGCAGAGACAGGGCATGCCCGCCATCGCGATGAGCGACCACGGCAACATGTTCGGCGCGTACGAGTTCTTCCACGCGGCGGCGAAGACCGGGGTGAAGCCGATCATCGGCATCGAGGCGTACGTCGCGCCGGCCTCGCGCTTCCTGAAGAAGCAGGTGTTCTGGTCGCCCGGCGGCCAGCGCCCGAGCGGCGCCGACGGCGAGGGCGGCAAGGACGTCTCCGGCGGCGGCCGCTACACCCACATGACCATGTGGGCGCAGAACGCCACCGGTCTGCGGAACCTCTTCAAGCTCTCCTCGCTCGCGTCGATGGAGGGCTACTACATGAAGCCCCGGATGGACCGCGAGCTGATCGCCGCCAACGCGACCGGCATCATCGCCACCACCGGCTGCCCCTCCGGCGAGGTGCAGACCCGGCTGCGGCTGGGGCAGTACGACGAGGCGGTCAGGGCGGCCGGCGCCTACCAGGACATCTTCGGCAGGGAGAACTACTTCCTGGAGCTGATGGACCACGGCCTCTCCATCGAGAGGGACGTCCGCGAGGACCTCCTCCGGCTGGCCAAGCAGCTGAACATCCCGCTGCTGGCCACCAACGACTCGCACTACGTGACCGCCGACCAGGCGGACGCCCACGACAGCCTGCTCTGCGTCGGCGTGGGCAAGAACAAGGACGACCCGAACCGCTTCAAGTTCAACGGCTCCGGTTACTACGTGAAGACCGCCGAGGAGATGCGCGAGCTCTTCCGCGAACTGCCGGAGGCCTGCGACAACACGCTGGCGATCGCCGAGCGGGTCGAGTCGTACGAGGAGGTCTTCACCTACGTCGACCGGATGCCGCAGTTCGACGTGCCCGAGGGAGAGACCCAGGCCTCGTACCTGCGCAAGAAGATCGAGGTCGGGCTGCAGCACCGCTACGGGGACAGCCCGAGCCAGGAGGTGCTGGACCGGATCGAGCTGGAGATGGGCGTGATCACCCCGATGGGGTTCGACGCCTACTTCCTCGTGGTCGCCGACATCTGCCAGTACGGGCGGGACAACGGCATCCCGGTCGGGCCGGGCCGTGGTTCGGCGGCCGGCTCGATGGTCGCCTACCTGACCGGCATCACCCAGCTGGACCCGCTGGAACACGACCTGCTGTTCGAGCGCTTCCTCAACCCGGAGCGCATCAACCCCCCGGACGTCGACATCGACTTCGACGACCGCCAGCGCGACCAGATGGTCCGCTACGTGACCGAGAAGTACGGCGCCGCGTACACGGCCCAGGTGAACACCTTCGGCACGATCAAGGCCAAGGCCGCCGTGAAGGACGCCAACCGCATCCTCGGCTACCCGTTCTCGATGGGCGACCGGATCACCAAGGCGATGCCCCCGGACGTCATGGGCAAGGGCGTCCCGCTCGCCGACCTCTTCGACGAGAAGCACGCCCGCTACAACGAGGGCACCGAGATCCGGGCGCTCTACCAGAACGAGCCCGACGTCAAGAAGATCATCGACACCGGGCGGGGCATCGAGGGCCTGATCCGCGGCACCGGTGTGCACGCCGCCGCCGTCATCCTGTCCTCCACCCCACTGCTCGACCTGATCCCGCTGCACATGCGGGACAAGGACGGCGTGATCATCACCGGCTTCGACTACCCGTCCTGCGAAGCCATGGGCCTGATCAAGATGGACTTCCTGGGTCTGCGGAACCTGGGCATCATCGACCACTGCATCAAGATCGTGAAGGCCAACCGGGGCATCGACGTCGACATCGAGAAGATCCCGATCGACGACCCCACCACCTACCAGCTGCTGGCCCGCGGCGACACCCTGGGCGTGTTCCAGCTCGACGGCGGCCCCATGCGCGCCCTGCTCAAGCTGATGAAGCCCACCGAGTTCGCCGACATCTCCGCCGTCTCCGCGCTGTACCGGCCCGGCCCGATGGGCATGAACTCGCACACCAACTACGCGCTGCGCAAGAACGCCCAGCAGGAGATCGTCCCGATCCACCCCGAGCTGGAGGAACCGCTCAAGGACGTCCTCGGCCCCACCTACGGCCTGATCGTCTACCAGGAGCAGGTCCAGCGAGCCGCCCAGGTGCTGGCCGGCTACTCGCTCGGCCAGGCCGACCTGCTGCGCCGCGCGATGGGCAAGAAGAAGAAGGAGGTGCTGGAGAAGGAGTTCGTGCCCTTCCACGCGGGCTGCAAGGAGCGCGGCTACTCCGACGCGGCGATCCAGGCGGTGTGGGACGTCCTGGTCCCGTTCGCCGGCTACGCGTTCAACAAGTCGCACTCCGCCGCGTACGGCCTGGTCTCGTACCAGACCGCCTACCTCAAGGCCAACTACCCGGCCGAGTACATGGCCGCGCTGCTCACCTCCGTCGCCGACGACAAGGACAAGATGGCCGTCTACCTGGCCGAGTGCCGGCAGATGGGCATCAAGATCCTCTCCCCCGACGTCAACGAGTCGGTGGTCGACTTCACCGCTGTCGGCAGTGACGTCCGCTTCGGCCTCAAGGCGGTGCGCAACGTGGGCGTGCCGGTGATCGAGTCCCTGGTGCGCACCCGCGGGGAACAGGGCAAGTACACCTCCTTCGCCGACTTCCTCGACAAGGTCGAGCTGGTGGTCTGCAACAAGCGCACCGTCGACTCCCTGGTCAAGGCGGGCGCCTTCGACTCGCTCGGCCACACCCGGCTCTCGCTCAGCACCGTCCACGAGAGCGCCATCGACGCCGTCACCGGGGTGAAGAAGCAACAGGCCATCGGCCAGGACGACCTGTTCGGCGCCCTCGACACCGGCGACGACGGACCGGGCATCGGACTGGACTTCCAGCTCAGCGAGAACGAGTGGCCCCGGCGCCAACTCCTCGCCCTGGAACGCGAGATGCTCGGCCTCTACGTCTCCAGCCACCCGCTCGACGGCGCCGAGCACATCCTCTCCCAGAACCGCGACACCTCGATCGCCGAACTCCTCGGCTCCGGCCGCTCCGAGGGCGAGGTCCGCCTCTCCGGCCTGATCACCGGCGTCGACCGGCGCATCAACAAGGCGGGCAACGCCTGGGCGATCATCACCCTCGCCGACCGCGACGGCTCGGTCGAGGTGCTGTTCTTCCCCGCCACCTACAACCTGATGGCCGAGCAGATGATCGAGGACAACGTGGTCTCGGTCCGCGGCCGCCTCAACGAGCGCGACGGCTCACTGAGCGTCTTCGGCCAGGAGATCACCACCCTCGACGTCTCCTCCGCCGAACTCGGCACCAAGCCACCCGTCCACATCACCGTCCCCGCCTCCCGGATCACCCCCGACGTCGTGGCCGAACTCAAGCTCGCCCTCCAGGCCCACCCCGGCGACGTGCCCATCCGGCTGCTCACCACCAACTGGGACAAGAACACCCTCTACGAGCTCGGCTTCCTGGTGAACCCCGACAACGGCCTGGCCTCGGACATCAAGACCCTCCTCGGCAACCGCGCCTGGGCGGGCGCGGCCATCAGGTCCTGAGCCCCGCCGCGGCGCCCGTAGCCGGCCCACCGGCGTTCGGCGTCGAGGGCCGGGGAACGGGCGTACGTGCTCCCGGAGGACGTCCCGGGAACGCACGGGTGCCCCCGACCGCGTGGCGCGGTCGGGGGCAGCGGGAGATCCGCTACGCGTGGGCGTTGACGAGGTACCAGTAGTAGATGCCGGTGGCCATGACGGCGGCGTTCGCGGCGTTCAGCGCGAGGTAGCGGCCGGTGGCCCGGTTCTGGAGCGCGACGGAGCCGCTGGGGCCGGCGACGGCCGTCCAGCCGAACGCGTCACCGTTGCCCCAGTTCGCCTCCACGGCCCCGTTGTCGTCCTGGAGGCTGCCGTGGAACTCGGCGTTCTCGAGCCCGACGACGCCGCCGCTGACCCGGGCGGTCCACAGGGCGTGGCTGTACTGCTGCGCCCCGTACCAGAGCCTGCTGGTCTGGGCGACGATGTCGTTCCAGCCGTTCTCGCCCAGCCACTGGTCGGGCGCCTGCTGCGGTGCGAGGACGTAGGACTGGCCGTCGTCGATGTTCGCCTGCGCGACGGCGGCCTGGACCCGGACGGCGGGCGGCGCAGGGGCGGCAACGGCCTCGGCCGTGGCCACCGGCACCAGGGTCAGGGCGGCGACGGCGGCCGCGGTCAGGGCCTTGAAGCCCGGGCGGGTACGGAGGAGACCTCGCATCGGATCAGCCCTTCTGCACGGTGAAGGTGACGAAGGCGTTGTCGCCGCTCCCGCCGTCCTGGCTGCAGGTGTAGCCCTGGGGGACGGTGCAGCTGTACTTGTTGCTGCCGACGTACGGGTTGTCCCACCAGATCTCGACGTTGCCCACGTTGAACATGTTGTAGACGGCCCTGCCCTCGGTCCCGGTCATGAGGCCGTTGGACTCCGACTGCCAGCGGCCGTTGTCCATCGGGAACACCCGGTCCTGCGGCAACAGGTTCTCGCTCCAGGTGCCGTGGTCGAGCACGGCGGAGGTGCGCTCCAGCACGCTCGGCGTGCGGTTCTGCAGCGTCACGAAGGTGCTCCTGACCGCCGAGGCGACGGCGGGGGCCTGCTCGGCCGGGCGGTCGGCGGCGACGCCGGCCGGGGCACCGCCGATGGTGAAGGCGACCGAGGCGTTGTCGCCCTTGCCACCGGTCCAGCTGCACGTGTAGCCACCGGGGACGGTGCAGCTGTAGCTGTTGCTGCCGGCGAACGGGTTGTCCCAGTGGATCACCGCCTCGCCGGTGCGCAGCTGGTACCGCACCTCGCCCTCGGTCCCGGTCATGAAGCCGGAGGACTCCGAGCTCCACGAGACCGTGTCGGCGGCCTTGATGGCGTCCGGCGGGGTCACGCTGCCCCAGACGCCGTGTGACAGCGAGGTGTAGTTCCGGTAGATCACGTCCTTGGTGCCGTTGTAGAGCGACACGTCGGTGCTGCGCGCCGCCTGCGCCACCGCCGGTCCCTGGGCCGCTTGCCGACCGTCGGCGGCCGAGGCCGCGGGGGCGGCGGAGAGCAGCAGCGCGCCGACGGCCACCGAGCCGAGCACTGCCTTCTTGATCGTGTTCACGGAGCGGATCCTCCTTGATCGGTGCTGCGCCGACCGGGTGGTCCGCGCTGAAGTCCACGGTGGCCGACCGTCATTGACGGTCCATAAGCATTCCGTTGAGCACCGCCGCCCGCTCCCGGCCGAGCCGGCACCGGGGGCCGGAGCGTCAACCACTGCTCCGGCCCCCGCCCCGCACCGGCCGGATCAGTACGCGCTGTCGTACGTGTAGAACTTGGTGTGGTCCAGCAGGTCGGCCGGGGTGACGTCGTTCCACGGCTTCATGGTGTCGTTCAGGGCGACCACGTTCCTGGTGCGGCGGACCGGCTGGTAGCCCTGGCCCGCGTGGCGGCTCTGCCAGCCGGCCCAGAGGCGGTCGATCATGCAGTGGTGCATCCAGAACACCGGGTCGTTGGGCGACATTCCGGTGCTCATGGTGCCGCCGACCCAGACGTGCACCCGGTTGTGCACGTTGACGCCCACCCAGCCCTCCAGGTTGTTGCGGAAACCGGTGCTGGAGCTGTTGAACGGCGCGGCGTCGTAGGTGTCGATCGCCAGCACGGCGTCCACGTCCGCCCTGGTCGGCAGGTCCTCTCCGCCCTGGCCCAGTTGGCGGACCAGGAAGTTGCGGGTGTCGGGCCTGACGGTGAGCGTCCAGTTGCCGGAGCCCTGCGCGAACGGGCCGGTGGTCACCCGGCCGTTGGTGCCGGTGCCGTCACCGCCGAGGAAGTCCGGGCCCCAGAGCGAGGAGTTCGGGGTGCGGTCGGTGGTCCAGTCCCAGTACGGGAGCGTGACGGTGGCGTCGATCGCCTGCAGTGCCCGCTCGAAGCGCAGCAGGAAACTGCGGTGCCAGGGCAGGAAGGACGGCGAGCGGTGGCCGGTGCGCTCGGTGGTGTCGTTGTCGCTCATGATGAAGTCGTTGTGCGTGCTGACGAACGCGTCGTACGCGCCGCGGCGCTTGAGTTCCAGGACCGCGTTGACGAAGGCGCGCTTCTCGGCGGCCGTCAGGGTCGCCTGGCTCTTGCGGACTGCCATGGGGATTCCTTTGAGGGTGGTCTGTGCGGAGGAGGCCGGAGTGCGGTCCGGAGTCAGGCGGCGAGCGGCGCCAGGTCGGCGCCGGCCAGGGAGTTGACGGCGGCCCGGACCAGCGCGCGCGGCGTGGTGAAGGTCTGGTAGTGGTTGATGACGCTGATCCAGGTGCCGTCCGCGTTGCGCATCACGTGCAGTTCGCGGCCGTCGATCAGCACCGCGTAGCCGCTCATCGCGTGGTGGCCCTCGCCGCGCATCGGCATGCCCTGGATGCGGCGGCCGCGGAAGACCTCGTCGAAGCTTTCGCCGCTCTGCGTGTCGGCGCCGCTGGCAGGTACCACGGCAGGGCCGGTGAGGCCCAGGACGACCGTGCCCGTGGCGACGGCCGTCGCGACGACGGCGCCTTGCAGCATCCGCCGGCGGGTGATTTCGGTGGTGGTGTCTTCGGACATGACTGTGCCCCCCAGATGGAGATGGTGAAGAACTTTCAGTGCCCCCCGTTCTTCGCGGACCGGTCGGCAACGGCGACTGCCGGACGCGTCGTCGGCGCTGGTCAGGGCGATCTACCGGCGATCGGCCCGCTCGAAATCATTCCTACCAGGCGTACGCGAACAACTCGGATGTGTGATCGGCCTGAGGGCCAGAAGTGATCATTTCAAGACGGTCGTGTGAAAGATGTTGCATCTTCTACAGAAGCCAGAGCTTCGGTTCGCTGTGAATCCTGCGCGCGGAAACCGAAGATCCTTCGCCCGGACGACCGCCGCACCGCAAGGCCTGCGGCCTTGACGCCCCTCTTGTGACGGTCGTTACACGAACAGGATGGCGCGATGCCGACAGCCGCTCACGCACCTGCTTCGAGGCGGTCGATCGCGAGGAACTGCTGCGCGGCTTCGAGTGCGGCGGCGAAGGAGGCGGCGTCGGTCTCGGCTCCGAAGTGGTGAATCACGTGTTCGCGGACGTGGTCCTGCTGGGCGCGGGTGAAGGCCGCGCAGGCGTCGTGGATGACGTGGGCGGTGTAGCCGCGGTCGTGCGCCTCGCGCAGGGTGGACTCGACGCACACGTGGGTGGCGAAGCCGCCCAGGTACAGGTCGGTGACGCCGAGGCGGCGCAGGATCAGGTCGAGGTCGGAGAACCCGGCGAAGGCGCTGGCGCCGGCGCGGCCACGCACGACCATCTCGCCGGGGGCGGGCCGGAACGCCGCGGCGAACTCGGTGCCGGGGTCACCCTCGATCCAGGTGCCGGCCTTCGGGATCGCCGCGCGCAGGCCCAGGCGGGCCGGTGTCCAGCCCGCGAGTTCCGGGGCGCCAGGGGTGAGGACGAGCGGCACGTGCACGACGGGGACACCGTGGGCGCGGGCGGCGGCCAGGGCGACGGCCGCGCCGCGGACGGCGGCGTCCAGCAGGTCGCGGTCCTCGACGAGGTGGTTGAGGCGGCCGTGCTCGGGGTCGAGCCACTCGCGCTGGAACTCGATCAGCACCAGGGCGGCGTTCGGGCGTGCGGAGGCGTGCGTCATGGGAGCTCCCGGTTCGGAAATTTCCAACTGGTGAGTTGGAGACTAGCGCGAAGAGACCCCATCTCCAACCAGCGAGTTGGAGATGGGGTTCGGGCGGATCAGGACTCCAGGCGGCGCACCAGCTCCACGACGACGGCCCGACGGCCGGCCGGGTCCTCACCAGCCGGGTCCTCACCGGTCGTCCCACCGAGGATCATGCGGGCGAGCTGCGGCACGGCGAACTGCCAGCCGGCCAGCGCCACGACCGCGAGCAGCAACTCCCCGGGCGGCAGCGGCACACCGACCCGCGCGGAGCCCTCCCCCTCCCGGCGCGCCCTGGCGACGGCGGCGACCTTCTCGGCGTAGTAGGCGGCACGCCGCTCCTCGCCCGCGACCGGAGCGTTCGCGTCGCCGTACAACGCCTCCCACTGCAGCAGGCGCAGCAGGTGCGGGTGGGCGAGGTGGTAGTCGAACACCCGGCCCGCGTACTCCGGGAGCTGCACCGGGCACCCATCCGCCCCCTCCATCGGCACGGCGGCGGCGAGCTGCTCCAGCTCGCGCTGGACCACGGCGTCGAAGAGCTGCCGCTTGCCGCCGAAGTACGGGTAGATGCGTTCCTTGTTGACCCCTGCCGCGGCCGCGATCCGGTCGATCCGCGCGCCCTCGGGCCCGTGCGCGGCGAACTCGTCCACGGCGGCCTCCAGCAGGAGCCTCCTGGTCTTCGTGGTGTCCCATGCCATGCGACCAGGATACGAAGCATCCAACCCGCCAGTTGGCCATCAGGGGCGCCGACCACGAGCGCGGTGCCGGCAGGAATCCTGAACGGCTCCGCCGGAACCGACGACGCCGTAACGGCTCGCACACCGCGGCCCCTCCGCACCGCCCGTACGGGGCGGGCGAAAGCGCCCTGGCCGGCCGGGAATCGGGGACGCGGCACACGGCACGCGGGAAGCGGCCCGGACGGTGGTCGACGACGCTGCCCGGACCGGACCAGGCCGGACCGGACCGGACAGGGCCTCTAGGTATGCGGGTGGCCGAGCCAGCGGGTCGCGGCCCGCCGGAACGCTTCGGTGTCGGCGTGGTCGTCCGCCCACGCCACGATGCCGTCCGGCCGGATGAGCAGGGCGGTGAATCCGAGGTCGTTGCGCACCGGTCCGGCCGCGTAGTGGATCCGGCCCGCCCAGCCCTCCGCCGCGGTCTGCAGCGCACGGTCGCGGCCGAAGTCCAGGAGCACGCCCCGGCCCCGGCGCAGCAGTTCACCGAGGCGGGCGCCTTCCTGGAAGCGGAAGTCGGGGGCGCTCAGGCCGACGAGCGGCTGCTCGCCGCCCAGGTCGTAGCGGTGGAACAGTCCCGACGTCTGCCGGTACACGTGGGTGACCCCGCCGGGGGTGCTCAGCAGGTCGAGGACCAGCTTGCGCAGGGCGGGGGCGTTGGGGCCCGGCTTCATGGTGGCGACCTGGGCGCGGGACCAGTCGAGGACGGCGGCGCCGATGGGATGGCGCTCGTCGGTGTAGGTGTCGAGCAGGCCCTCGGGCGCGGTGCCGTGGACGGTGGCGGCGAGCTTCCAACCGAGGTTGACGGCGTCGCCCATGCCGAGGTTGAGGCCCTGGCCGCCAAGCGGTGAGTGGATGTGCGCGGCGTCACCGGCGAGCAGGACGCGGCCCTTCCGGTACCTGGTGGCCTGCATGGCACGGTCGGTGAAGCTGGAGGCCAGCTCGACGTCGGTCAGCGTCACGTCGGTGCCGGAGATGCGACGCAGGACCGCCTGGAGGTGTTCGCGGGTCAGCGGCTGGGAGCGGTCGAAGGTGCCGCCGTCGAAGTCGTTCATGCCCAGATGGCCCTCGAAGGACGTGCGCAGGTACATGCCGGTCGGCGTCAGGTTGAAGCCGAGCGGCAGCTGCCGGGGGTCGGCGAAGGTGACCTTGGCGACGTAGCCGGTGAACAGCGGGTCGGTGCCGACGAAGTCGAAGCCCACGAGTTCGCGCACCGCGCTGCGCCCGCCGTCGCAGCCCACCAGCCAGCGCCCCCGGTGCTCCTGTCCGCCGGCGGTGGCGGTGACACCGTCGGCGTCCTGCGTCACGGCGGTGACGGGAGCACCCCGGACGATCTCCACGCCGAGCGAGGCGGCCCACCGGGTGAGCACCGTCGAGACGGCCTCCAGGCTCGTCATGAACCCTGCCATCGCCGGACCGGGCAGCCGGAACGGCAGAGCGGACGCGTCGATGCCACCCGCGTCCAGGCCCATGCCCGCGAAGTGGGACACGTCGCGGGGAGCGGGCGCTTCACCGGCGTCGGGGTCCGCACCGACCTCCATCCGGTCGGCGCCGGAGGCCTCCACCATCGCTTCCAGCAGGCCGCGGCGGTGGAACGTCTCGGCCGAGCCGGCGTTCAGGCCCCGCATGCCGAACGGCAGCGCCTTCAGCGGCGAGGTGAGGTCCCGGTCCCGTTCGAGGATCAGGACCGAGCAGCCGGACAGGGCCAGTTCGCCGGCCAGGAACAGGCCGACCGGGCCGCCACCCGCGATGACCACGTCATGCATGAGAGATTTCCCTTCACAGAAGTCCGGTTGGCTGCCCGGCCCGGTGCAGCGGGGTCAGCGCAGGCGGGTGAGGCCGTCGAGGACGACGGCGACACCGGTGAGGAACTGCTCGCGGTCGTCGTGCTCCCTGATCTGGCCGACGATGGCGTGCAGGAACGGGTGGGACTCGGCGTCGAGTTCCTGCCACGCCCGCGAGGTCGCGTCGAAGAGCTCCTCGCGGTCGGCTTCGGGGTCGATGCCCGAGGTGTCCCCCTCGACGCGGGCGTTCTGACTGATCGCGCCGAGGATGTAGTGCACGAGCGTCGAGGCGGCGTCGAACCATCGGGCCTGCGGGACGCCCAGGGCGCCCACCTGCCGGCCGAGCCTTTCGAAGATGCCCACCGTCACCGGGCCGACGGGGTTGCGGACGATCTGGAGGATCAACCGCGTGGCGAGCCAGTGGTGTTCGGCGATGGCATCGAACAAGGCCAGGGCGACGACGCGGATCTCGTCCGCGGGCGTGGCCTGTGCCCCGGCGGGCCTGGTCGCCAGAGCCGCGGTGATGACGGTCTCCGTCGCCGCGTCCAGCAGTTCGTCCCGGTTGCCGACGTGGTAGTAGATCGCCCCTGACCCGGTGGCCAGGCGATCGGTCATCGCCCGGACGGTCAGGGCGCCCTCGCCACCGGCATCGAGAAGGCCGATCGCGGCGTCGATGATCTGCTCCCGGGAGAGCACCTGGTTACGCCGTTGGGTCCGGCGCGCTCGTGTTGGCATGGTCCGAATATGACACAGTTGGAGCGATGCTCCAACTTGGAGCATTGAACCAATGTGGCGCGCCGCCCCATCATGGAGCCGCACCAAGTCCCGGACACGGTAGGCGGATTCACCCGTCGACCCGGTCCGTTACCAGGTGACGGGCAGGCCGAACGTGTTGGACACCGTGACGTGACCGGCGAGCAGCAACAACTCGCAGACACTTCGCGAACAGTTCCCGACCACGAGAGGTGACACCGTGCCGGAGCACTACGTACAGCGGCCTGTTGCGCCGAGGAGGATCCTCGGCGCACTGGTCCTGACCCTCCTCGCCCTGGTGGGCGCGACGAGCACCGCCACCGCCCAGGCCCCCGCGACTTCCAGCTTCACCGCCCGGGCTCGCGCGCTCGGGCTCACCCCCATGTCGGGGCGGTGGCGGACGGGGACGCCGGCACGCAGCGGCGCAGCGGTATTCGGGGGTTCCCTCAGCCCCCGAAGGACGGCCCGGTGCACCGTCCTCCGGTGCCGTGACCGTATTCGCTCAGAGTGCTGCCGGAGCGCCGGCGATCCGCGCACGGGTGCGCTCAGAAGTGCAGCGCGCCGATGTCGCGGACGGTCCGGGCGAGGGCCCGGACGAGCTCGTTCTCGGTGTCGCGGCGCCACACCAGGGCGTAGGGAATCGTCCCCATCTCGGGAAGGGGGACGAACTGCACGTGGGACATGGACCAGTAGCGGGTGACGTGGGACGGGAAGGGGTGGACGATCTCGCCGGTGATGACGAGATTGATCAGCTCATCGGCGTTGGTGGCCGACTCGACGCGTTCGATCACCTTGCCGCGGGGCGTGTAGAACGACAGGTAGCTGTCCTCCCACTGGTCGGGCATCGCGGGGGGCATGGCATGGCCGAAGTCGCCCAGCGCCTCGACCGGGATCTCGGATCGTCCGGCGAGTGCGTGGTCCGCGGCGACGGCGAGCACGCGGGGGTCGTGGAAGAGGACCGGGCCGATGGTGAGATCGGGCTCGTCCACCGGTAGCCAGGTCACGAAGACGTCCATGTCGCCGTCGCGGAGCCGCTCGAACGGTTCGACGTAGGGCGCCCTGCGTATCTGCAGCTCCCACTCGGGGTGGCGGGAGCGGAACCCCTCCCAGTAGTGGTGCAGGTCGGGCACGTTGAAGGGCATCATGCCGACCCGCAGACGGGCGGTCCTGCCGCGGGCGGCCAACCGGGCACGTTCGAGGCTGTCCCGCAGGTCCGCATGGACCGGCCGCAGATCGGCGCACAGCTGTCGGCCGAGCGGGGTCAGGCGGATCTGGCGGCGGTTGGAGCGGTCGAACAGCAGACCGCCGATCTGCCGCTCCTGACGGGCGATCACCTGGCTGACCCGCGCCTGGGTGAGGTGCAGCCGGGCGGCCGCCCGGCCGAAGTGCAGCTCCTCCGCCAAGGTCAGAAACAACTCGATGTCGCGTATGTCCATCCGCCGCCGAACCCCCGCCATAAGCCTGATTTATCGGATCCTACTGATCTTGGGCGTTGATGGCTTCCGCGATCGGCTGAAGGATCGTCAACAGACCCACCCCCCAACGGACCGGAGTGCCATGACCGTCGTCGACACCGAGAAGTCACCCACCACATCGGACAGCGACCGGGTGCCTCTCACGAGCTGGCTCGCCGTCGCCACCATGGCGGTCGGGACGTTCGCACTGGTGACGGTCGAATCACTGCCGGTGGGACTGCTTCCCCTCGTCGGAGGATCGCTCCACGTCTCCGAGGGCACCGCAGGCCTGATGGTCACCGTCCCCGGCCTGGTCGCCTCCGTCACGGCGCCGCTGCTTCCGGTGGCCATCGGACGGCTCGACCGGCGGGTCGCGCTGATCGGCCTGATCACCCTGATGGTCCTGGCCAACGGACTGTCCGCCGTGGCACCCGACTTCACCGTCCTGCTGGGCGCGCGCTTCCTCGTCGGGATCAGCATCGGCGGCTTCTGGTCGCTCGCCGCCGGGCTCGCCGTACGGCTGGTCCCGGACCGGTTCGTCCCCCGGGCCGTCTCGCTGGTCTTCGGCGGCGCGACGGCGGCCAACGTCCTCGGCGTACCGGCCGGAACGCTGATCGGCGGTCTCGCGGACTGGCGCACCGCGTTCCTGGCCGCGGGCGCACTGGGCCTCCTCGTGCTGGTGGGCCTGCTCCTCCTGCTGCCTTCGATGCCCGCCCGGCAGGTCGTCCAACTGCGCACACTGCCGGAGCAGTTCCGCCACCCCGTGGTACGCGCCGGCGTCATCGCCACGTTCCTCCTGGTCGGCGGTCACTTCGCGGCCTTCACCTTCGTCAGCCCGATCCTGCGGACCGTCTCGGGGATCGACGAGGGCGCGATCGGCCCGCTCCTGCTCGGCTTCGGCGTCGCCGGCATCCTCGGCAACTTCCTCGCCGGTGCGGCTGCGGAGCGGAACGTCCGTGCGACCATCGTCACCGTCAGCGTCCTGCTCACCGCGGTCCTCGCGGTCTTTCCCCTCGCCGGCCGCACCCCGGTCGGCGGGACCCTGCTGCTGATGGGATGGGGACTGGCCTTCGGCGGCGTGCCCGTCGGCGTCCAGACGTGGATCCTCAAGGCCGCGCCCGACTCGGCCGAGGCGGCCACCGCCCTGAACACCTCCGTCTACAACCTGGCCATCGCCCTCGGGGCCCTGCTCGGAGGAATCGTCGCCACCGACCTCAGCACGAGCGGTGTCCTGACGACCGGGGCCCTCCTCACCCTCCTCACCACCCTCGCCGTGCGGAGCGCACGCCGAGCCTGACCAGCGTGCCGGGTCCGCCCGACACTCCGCCATCTCCCGGACAGGAGCACCGCCCGTGCCCGCCCCAGCCAAACCCACCAGCCGCGTCTGGTTCATCACCGGCGCCAGCCGCGGTCTCGGCCGCGCCTTCGCCCGGGCAGCCCTGACGGCCGGCGACCGCATCGTGGTCGCCGCCCGCACCACGACCGCGCTGCACGAGCTCGCGAGCACCCACCCCGGCCAGGTCCTGCCCCTGACGCTGGACGTGACCGACCGGGACGCCGTGTTCGCCGCCGTCGCCGAGGCCGTCGGCCACTTCGGGCGGCTCGACATCGTCGTCAACAACGCCGGCATGCTCTCGATGGGAATGGTCGAGGAGTTCACCGAAGCCGAGGCACGCGCCCAGCTGGACGTCAACTTCTTCGGCGCCCTCTGGGTGAGCCAGGCCGTCATGCCCGTGCTGCGCGAACAGGGATCCGGCCACCTCGTGCAGGTCTCCAGCATCGCCGCCCTGGGCGGCTTCCCCGGCACCGGCCTCTACAGCGCCAGCAAGTTCGCCCTGGAAGGCCTCAGCGAGGCCATCGCCGCGGAGGCCGCCGCCTTCGGGGCCAAGGTGAGCATCCTCCAGCCCGGCGGCTACTGGACCGACCTCTACACCGCGATGCGCAGCACCAGCCCCCTGGAGGCGTACGCGCCGCTGCGGGAGAAGCTGGCCGAGCAGTTCGCCGAAGGTTCCGTCGACAGCGACCCGCAACTCGCCGCGACCGCGCTTCTCACCCTGGTCGACAGCGACGAGCCGCCGCTGCGCCTCATCCTCGGCAGCATGGTCTACGACCTCGCCTTCGACATCGCCCGCACCCGCATGGACACCTGGGCGGCCTGGGAACACGTCAGCCGCGCCGCGGAACACGCGATCAACGGTCCGGTCTGACGGACCGGGCAGAGGCCCGGCCTGACGGGCCGGGAAGAGGAAGCATGTCGTTCCGCACCACGGCCGAGGTCGTCCACCGCTTCAATCGCGCCTTCCTCCATCACGACGCCTCGCTGCTCGCCGACCTACTCGCCGACGACTGCGTGATGGAGGCGAAACAGCCGGCCCCCGACGGGGCCCGCTACGAAGGCCGCGCCGCGTGCCTGGAGTTGTGCCGGGCACTCGCCGAGGACCGCACCAGGCAGTACGAGCCGGAGGCCGTCGTCATCACCGGTGAGCGGGCGACGGTCCGCTGGCGGTGCCGCTTCGGCGACGGCCCGGCCGACACGGTCCGCGGCGTGACGCTCACACTCGTCCGGGACGGCTTGATCGTCGAGTCCCTCGGCTACGGCAAGACCTCGGACGGCAGTCGACCGGTCGAGGCCGGAATCCATGAACACCATCGGGAGTCATGACGTGCGTGTGTTGTTGGTGGCGTACGGTTCGCGCGGGGACGTCGAGCCGATGCCCGGACTCGGCACGGCCCTTGGCCCCCGGCACCCGGTCACGGGCGAGGGACCTGGCCGCCACGATCCGCACCGACGGGGCAACGGTGGCCGCGAGGCTGCTGCTCGACGTCGCCGGCCCGCAGGAGCCGCCCGTCGCCGGGTGAACCGTGCGCCCGGCCGGATCCCCGCTGACCGACGCCTCGTCCGGCCGTGACACCGGCCGCCACCCGGGCCCCGCCCGTCCGGAGGTACGCGCAGCCCGTCCAGGCGATCGCCGCCCGCCGGGGCTCCTCCGGCGTCACCGTGCTGCGCACCGGCGAAGCGGCGGGCCGTACGGCTCGCTGATGTCGCCTGGTCGCCCCTGCGGGTGCCCCTGTTGCTCTCCCTGTTGCTGTCCCTGTTGTTGCCCTTGTTGTCGTCCCCGTTGTCGAGGACTCGAAGAAAAGGAACAGACGTGAAGGTACTGGTGCTGGGTTCCACCGGTTACATCGGGTCCGCCGTGACGCGGCGGCTCACGGCGGAGGGCCACCAGGTGGTCCACTTCGTCAAGGACGCCGGACGACTGGGGCCCGACGTGGCGTCGCGCGTGGGCGACCTGGCCGACCCGGCCTCGCTGCGAGCCGCCGTCACCGACGACATCGACGCCGTGCTGAACCTCGCCACGCCGACCGGCGACGAGACGGTGGACGCGGCGGCCGTGGACGCGCTGACCGAGCGGCTGCGCGGCACGGGAAGGGCTTTCGTGTACACCAGCGGTGTGTGGGTGCTCGGCGCCACCGGGGACACCGCGGTCGGCGAGGACGCCGCCACGGACGCGATCGCCATCGTCGGCTACCGCCCGCACATCGAGCAGCGCGTCCTGGCGAGCGCCGCCGAGGACGTGCGCGCCGTAGTGCTGCGGCCCGGCATCGTGTACGGCCACGGCGGCGGCATCCCCGGCCTGATGACCGGCTGGGCGAAGGAGCACGGCACCGGCCGGTACGTCGGCTCGCCGGCCACCCGCTGGCCGATGGTCCACGTCGACGACCTCGCCGAACTGTTCGTGCTGGCCCTGACCAAGGCCGAGGAGGGAAGCGTGCTGCACGGCGTGGCCCACGAGGGGGTGCCGGTCGCCGCGCTCGCCGCGGCCGTCGACATCGCCGCCGGTGGCACCGGCCGGGCCGAGCCGTGGCCGCTGGAGCAGGCCGCCGAGGCCGTGGGCGCCCCGTTCGCCGAGGCCCTGGCGCTGAACCAGGTCGTGTCCGGGCGCCGCGCCGTCACCGACCTGGGCTGGCGGCCCCGCCACCCGTACGTCCTGACCGAGCTGGCGGAGCCGGCCTAGCCGGCCGGGGGCGATCGGCTGATCGGCCGGGGAGTCCACCGGCAGGCCGAGCGCGCGCAGCCGGTAGGCGAAGTCCAGCGCCACGGCGCCGGACAGCCCAGTGCCGACCAGAAGTACCGGGAGGCGTCGTTCAGCAGCTCGGCGGCTGCACGCAGGTCGTCGGGGCCGAGCGTGGCGGTGAGGCCTTCCAGGGCCGCCCGGGCGGCGCGCAGGGTGTCGACGAGCGCCCCGGCAGCCGGGTCGTCAGGGTCCGCGGCCGGCTGCTCGGGGGGAGAGGCCGGGGCGTGCAGGACGGCGGCGATCTTCAGCTCCTGGAAGCCGCGGAAACCGAGCCGCCGGCAGGCCCGCACCACCGAGGAGGGCGCCGCCCCGGCCGGCGACGCCACGTCGCTGACGCTCAGGTGCACCAGTTCGGTGCCCCGGTCCAGCACCACTTGGGCAACCCTCGCCTCGGTGCCGCCAGCTCGCCGAGCCTGGCCCGGATCTGCTAACGGCGGCGTTCACCGTCCTCGGCGGGATCGCCGTCCTGGAACTCGCCCGGCCCTGAACCCCGGCACCCGAGCCGGGGCGCAGGTCGCAGGGGCCCGGACCAGGGACCTCAGACGGCGTCGCCCACCACGTACTCGCGGGCGCGTGCGCCCACACGACTGTTCCGCCCCGTCCCGCTGACCACCCGAATGAGGCTCCACCGGACGATGGGAGGGGCAGCCAGAACGCCGTCCACTGCCTGCTTCACACAGCCTTCAGCGGTGTTCGGGGTTGTCGGAGTCGAAGCGGCAGCCGGCGTCCCACTCGGAGCGCTGGTTGCCGTGGGCGGGGATGCCGCCGGCGTCCTTGAGCATCCGGGCGAGGTGGAGCTGGTTCCAGGTCATGAAGGTGGTGTTGCGGTTGGTGAAGTCGTTGCCCGGACCGCCCGAGCCCTCGTCCAGGTAGGACGGGCCGGGGCCGGCCTCCCCCACCCAGCCTGCGTCGGCCTGCGGCGGGACGGTGTAGCCCAGGTGCTGCAGGCTGTAGAGGACGTTCATCGCGCAGTGCTTGGCGCCGTCCTCGTTGCCGGTGATGAGACAGCCCCCGACCCGGCCGTAGTAGGCGTACTGGCCTTGGGAGTTGAGGATCGAGGAGCACGCGTAGAGCCGCTCGATGACCTTCTTCATCACGGAGGAGTTGTCTCCCAGCCACACGGGTCCGGCCAGCGTGAGGATGTCGGCGGACATGACCTGGGAGTAGATGACCGGCCACTCGTCGGTCTCCCAGCCGTGTTCGGTCATGTCGGGCCAGACACCGGTCGCGATGTCGAGATCCACTGCCCGCAGCACCTCGACCTCGACGCCCTGGCGTTTCAGGATGCCGGTGCTGACGTCGATGAGGCCCTGGGTGTGGCTGCGTTCCGGGGAGCGCTTGAGGGTGCAGTTGATGACCAGGGCACGCAGGTCGGCGTACGACGTCGATGGGTCCGGCACGGATTTCTCCCGGGGTTCGGCGGGGAGGCCGGGCGGGTCACGGCTCCCGGCCCAGCTCACCAGGGCGGCGTGGCGGGCGCACGTGGGGATGGGCCGGTCGGGGCGGGACGCCGTCGTTCGCCGGCGGATCAGACGGGCCGGGCTCGTTCGGGTGGCTCCGATGACGTCGGTGGTTGCGGTGACGTCGGTGGTTCCGGTGTTCCCGGCGGTTCCGGTGTTCCCGGCGGTTCCGGTGTTCCCGGCGGTGCGGGCGTTCCCGGCGGTGCCGGCGACCCGGCGGGTTCTGCCGGGGCGGGCTCGGGCTGCCAGTGCGGGTGCTCGCGTTCGGCCCACTGGCGGTCGACCAGGCCGGTGCGCATGCCCAGCCGTGACTCACGGTCCCCCATCGCCATCCGGATGTGCCCGGCGGTCACGGTGGCGATGGCCAGCGCGAACCAGTCGTGGACGAAGGTGGCTCCGGTCCGCCAGGCCGGGGGTGAGAGGTGGGTGAGCCACATCAGCAGGCCGGTGCCCAGGATGACCAGCATCGATCCGAGCGTCCACTGCGCGTACAACTTCTGGCCGGCGTTGAACTTGCCTGCGGGGCGGACCGCCAGGCGGGTGCGGACGGCGCGCAGCCAGGTCCGGTCCGCGGGGGTGAAGCGGCTCAGGCGGGACGCGTCCGCCCGGAGGGCCCGGGTGGTGAGGCCGAGCAGCAGCGGGACGGGCAGCGCCAGGCCGCACCAGACGTGGACGGTGGCCAGGAGGCGTCGGCGTCCGATCAGTTCGGCGAGCGGCGCGAGGTAGAGGCAGGCCGCGGTGGCCAGGCACACGAGCATCAGGGTGGCGGTGGTGCGGTGGACCCAGCGCTCGGCGCGGGTGAACCGGAGGACGAGGTCAGCCGGTCGGCGCATCGTCCCTCCCGTTGGAGCGGCCGACCCACGCGTCGATGTCGTAGCCGTTCCCCTCCCAGTAGCCGGGGCGGACGGCGTCGGTGACGGTGATGCCGGACAGCCACTTCGCCGACTTGTAGAAGTACATCGGCGCGACGTAGAGCCGCACCGGGCCGCCGTGGGCGTGCGTGATCGGGGCGTCCTGCAGTTTCAGTGCGATCAGGACGTCGTCACGCCGGGCCTGTTCCAGGGTGAGGCTCTCGGTGTACGCACCGTCGAAGCAGCTGAACTGCACCGCCCGCGCCCCGGGCCGGACTCCGGCTTCGTCCAGCAGGTGCACGAGCGGCACGCCTTCGAACGGCGTGTCCGGGACGCGCCAGCCGGTCACGCACTGGACGTCCCGGACCAGCCGCCGCTGCGGCATCGTCCGGAGGTCGGCGAGCCGGTGGGTGGTCGGGCGCTCCACCAGGCCGTCGACCGTCAACGCGTAGGTGTCCGCGGTGCGGTCGGGCACCGAGGCGGCCACGGAGTAGTACCGGAAGCCGCCACCGCCGGGCAGCAGGCCGGTCAGCCCGGTCGGGTCACCGGCGGTGACGGCGTCCTGTGCCCGTTGGAGGTAGGGGCCGACGGCCACGCCGGCGGCGCCGAGCCCGAGCAGGCCGAGCACGACCCGCCGTCCCACCGGGGTGCCCCCTGGGGGTTCCGCAGTTCTGTCCACGTCCCCGATGAGACCAGCTCGGACGGGGTCGTGGCCAGTGCCGGGGGATTTTCGTCAGGTATCGGCGACCCCGGGGCCCGGAACGGCGACCACAGCCGCCACCGGGCCCGGCCGCCACCGGGCCCGGCCGCCACCCGCAGGCAGCCGTCAGCGGACGGCCCCGGCAGCCGGGGCGCGGCGGACGATCAGCATGTCCTGGGTGTGGCCGATGGCGTAGCCGCCGTCGGGGCGGGCGAAGTGGTCCTGGACGTAGGCGGCGAGGGCGGCGCGGGACGGGCGGGGGTCGAGGGTGGCGAGGTCGGCGACGTTGACCATGAACTCGGCGACGTCGACGGCCTCGGCGAGGTGGGGCGTGCGGTAGTGGAGGCCGAGGGTCTCCAGGGCGACGGCGTCCGTCGGGCGCCGCGCGCGCAGGTCGGCGGCGAGGGGGCTCAGGTCGTAGCGAACGCCGGTGAAGTGGGCGGCCATCCGCATGCAGGGGCTCTCCGGGTTCTGCAGGACGACCAGGAGGGTGCCGCCGGGCGCCGTCCAGTCCAGGGCGCGGTCGACGGTGGCGGGCCAGTCCGCTTCGGGCACGTAGTAGAGCACGTGCGAGAGGTGGACGAGGTCGGCGGGCTCGGGCGGCCGCACCCGGTCGAGCCGGTCCGGGAGAACGAGGGCGTCCGGGCAGGTGGTGCGGAGCTTCTCGCGCATGGCCTCGCTGGGCTCGACGGCGATCGTACGGTCGAAGGACCGGGCCAGGTGGACGGTGGTGCGGCCGTCGCCGGCACCGAGGTCGAGCAGGACCCGGCGCCGCGGCAGGGCGTCGACGAGTTCGCTCAGCCGGGCGTGGGTGAGGGGCTTCTCGTCCGTGCCGGCGAGGAACAGTTCGAACGCCCGGCGGTAGTCGGCGCTCGCCACGTCCAGGACGCGGACCGGTTCGGCGTCCTTCGTCGTCGTCTCCACCGGGCGGCCTCCTCTGGCGTCGGGCTGGGCGCGCCCATTGCACCCGGTCCGGCGGCCGACCACATGCAGGGACGTTCCTGCCCGCGTGTCGCGGAGCGGCCGGGGCCGGAGGGTGGGTCTGCGGTTCCCTGGGAACGGCGTTCCCTTCCCCGGCCCGGCGCGCTCGCGAACGATCGACGGCATGACCACCACCTCCCCGGCCCCCGCGCCGCCCGCTCCTCCGGCACCGCGGACCGACGATCAGCGCTTCCGGTACACCGTCGCCGCCGTCGCCACCGCCGCCCTGATGCTGCCGTTCTCGGTGACGGGGGCCGCGGTGGCCCTGCCGAGCATGGCCTCCCGGCTGGGCGCGTCGGTCGGCAGCGCCCAGTGGATGCTCAACGCGTTCAACATCGGTTTCGCCGCGCTGCCGCTCGCGGCGGGCGGGCTCGCCGACCGGTACGGGCGGCGTCGGGTGCTGCTGGCCGGGACCACCCTGGTCGGCACGATGTCGCTGCTGGTCGCGCTGGCGCCGTCGATGGCGCTGGTGGACGCCGCCCGGGCCGTCCAGGGCTGCGGGGCCGCGGCGGTGCTGGCGTCGGGTGCGGCGGTGCTGGCCCACGGCACCTCGGGAGCGCGCCGACGGCTGGCCTTCGGGATCCTCGGCACCTCCTTCGGCACCGGGCTGGCGGTCGGGCCGCCGCTCGCCGGGGCCCTGGTGGAGGGGCCGGGCTGGCGGTCGGTGTTCCTGCTGGTCGCGGCGGTGTCGCTGCCCTCCGCGTTCCTCACGAGCCGCGTGCCCGAGTCCCGTACGCCCCGATCCCCCGGCACCGACCGGCCACCGCTGGACCTGGCCGGACCGGTCCTGTTCACCGCCGGGCTCGCCGCCCTCGCGTTCGGCTTCGCCCGGGCGACCACCGACGGCTGGGCGGCGCCCGTCCCGCTGGGCCTGTTCGCGGCCGCCGTCCTGCTGGTCCTGCTGTTCGCCGTGGTGGAACTCCGCCGGGCCGACCGGGCCCTGTTCGACGTCCGCCTCTTCGCCCGGCCGGAGTTCCTCGCCGTGGTCTGCCAGCCCTTCACCGTCACCCTCGGCTTCGTCGTCCTGCTCGTCTACCTGCCCACCTACCTGCAGGGCACGGCGGGCCACGGCACCCTGGACAGCGGCCTGCTCCTGCTGCCGATGACCGCCCCCGTGCTGCTGCTGCCGCTGGTCGCCGGGCGGCTGGCCCAGCACACCTCGGTGCGGGCCGTCCTCACCGCCGCGTCGACGCTCATCGCGCTCGGTGCGCTGCTGCTCACCACCCTGGACGGCGACGGCTCGTGGGCCGGTCTCGCCGTGCCGCTGCTGCCGTTCGGCGCGGGTGTCGGACTGGCCTTCGGGGTGATGGACGACGCGGCCGTCGGCACCGTCCCGGTGGAACGCGCCGGGGCCGCGGCGGGCATCTTCAACACCCTGCGGATCACCGGGGAGTCCGTGGCCGTCGCCGGCGCCGCGGCCCTGCTCACCTCGCTCACCGCCGCCCGGCTGCGGGCGGGCGGTCTCGGCGGCGGCCCGGCGGCCGACCTCGCCGGGCAGGCCGTCGTCCAGGGGCGGGTGGCGCCGGGGCAGCGGGCCGCGGTGGCCGAGGCCTTCACCGGCGCCTTCCACACGGCCGGGCTGCTGCTCGCCGCGCTGTCCGCCACGGGCGCGCTGCTCACCTGGCGTGCGCTCAGGCCGGGTTCGGGGCGGTGACGGCGGACGTGCGGGCGGCGGCACCGGCACCGGCGGCACTGGCACCGGCACCGGCACCGGTGGCCGTTCCCGCGGCGGTGCCACCGGCAGTGACACCGTCGGCGGCTCCGGCGGCGGCTCCCGCGGTGACACCCGCAGTCGCTGCGGCCGCGACACCGGACAGCCGCCGCAGGGCCCGCTCCGCCGGGCTGTCGGGGGCGGCCGTGTAGACCACCAGGAGATGGTGGTCGGCACCGGGGGCCTGGAAGGTCTCGTAGGCCAACTCCACCTCGCCGACCGCCGGATGGTGGAAGCGCTTGGCGCCGTGGGACTTCTCGTGCACGTGGTGGCTCGCCCACAGCGTGCGGAACTCGCCGCTGCCCAGGGAGAGTTCGCCGACCAGCCGGACCAGCCCCGGGTCGTGCGGCCGGCGTCCGGCGGCCATCCGCAGGATCCCGACCGTGGTGCGCGCGGCCTCGTCCCAGTCGAGGTGGACCTCCCGGGCGCGCGGGTCGAGGAAGATCCGCCGCGCCATGTTGCGGTCGCGCGGCGGGAGTCGGGGGAAGTCGGCGAGCAGCGCGGCGGCGAGCGCGTTCCACGCCAGGACGTCGTTGCGGTCGTTCATGATGACGGCCGGGGTCAGCGGCATCGCTTCGACGACCATCCGCAGGGCCGGGCGCAGCGTCTCCGCCCCGCCCCTCGCGCCCCTCTCCGCCCCGCCCTTCGCGCCCGTCTCCTTCCCGGCCCCGGCCGCCGCCCGGCGGGGTGGTCGCGCCAGGTCGCGCAGGTGGGCGCGTTCGGCGGGGCCGAGGAGCAGTGCCCGCCCGAGGGCGTCGAGGACCTCGTCGGACGGGCGGTCGGCGCGGCCCTGTTCCAGGCGCACGTAGTAGTCGGTGCTCAGCCCGACCAGTTCGGCGACCTCCTCGCGGCGCAGCCCGGGCACCCGTCGGCGTCCGGTCGGGGGCAGTCCCGCGTCCGTGGGCGAGACCAGCGCCCGTCGGGCCCGCAGGTAGTCGCCGAGGCTGTTCGGGGTCATGATCGGGTCGGCCATGGGTGTCAGTATCGCCGCACGTCGCTGGGGTGCGGGCGCCGGAGGGTGGCCCCGTCGTACCCACCTTCGCGGTGCCTCCGCACCCGCCTTCGCCGGGCCGCCGCACCCCTTCACTCCGGTGCCGTCGTACCCGCCCTCTCCGATGCCGCCGCGCCGGCGCTTATTCGCTGGCCCGCACCCGACCGTCGCTCCTACAGTGTCCGCCGGATCGACAATCTCCACGGGAGCCCGGACATGCGCGTGCACTACCCCCGGACTCCGCACCTGCCCTGGTCACCGGGGGCAGCGGCGGACGACGTACGGACTGGGGACCTCGGTGCGCTGGCCGGCGCGGAGGTCGTCGTCACCGAGAAGCTCGACGGCGAGAACACCACCCTCTACGCCGACGGTCTGCACGCCCGGTCGCTGGACTCGGCCCACCACCCGTCCCGCGCCTGGGTGAAGGGCCTGCAGGGCCGGGTCGGCGGGCGGATCCCGGACGGCTGGCGGATCTGCGGCGAGAACCTGTTCGCCCGGCACTCGATCCCGTACACCGACCTGGAGAGCTGGTTCTACGGCTTCTCGGTCTGGACGGACCGCGACCACTGCCTCGACTGGGACGACACGGTCCGCTTCCTGCGCCGCCTCGGTGTGCCGTCGCCCCGGGTGCTGTGGCGCGGCCGCTTCGACGAACGGGCCCTGCGCACCCTGAAGTTGGACCTGGACCGGCAGGAGGGCTACGTGGTCCGGACGGTCCGGGGCTTCTCCCGGGCGGAGTTCGGCGCGCGGGTCGCCAAGTGGGTCCGCCCGCACCACGTGCGCACCGACACCCACTGGATGCACGCCGCCGTGGTGGAGAACGGGCTCGGCCCGGCTGCCGCGCTGTGGGCCGTGCGGTCCGGGGCGCTGCCCGAGCCGGCCGCCCTGGCCACCGCCCTGAACCTTCCCGAACTTCCCTGCGAGCCGCAGCAGTTGTCGGATGTGTCGGCCCGGCTGGACGAGCTCGGCCGCGGCGGGGACGCCCGACTGGCCGGGGTGCTCGCCACCGCACTGCGCGCCGGGCACCGGCAGTCCCTGGCGCCGCGGCTGGCCGGGCCGCTCGGCCTGCCGCTGGCCCGGCGGGTCGCCGACCTGGTCGGGCTGCACCCCGGCCTGCACCGGCCGTACCCGGACGAGGACCGCCGCGCCGGGCTGGCCCGGCTCTCCTGCGCCGCCGACCTCGGGGTACTGCACGCCGTCGCCGCGGCCGCCGCTCCCGGGGCGGAGGAACGCGAGCAGGTCGCCTGGTCCGCACTCCACGCCGAGGACGCCGGGCTGCTCGACGGCGCGCCGCTCGCCCGGCTGCGCAGCGGCCTGCGCGAGGCGCTCGCCGGCCTCGACCGGGACGCCGCCGACCGCTGCTGGGCGCAGGCCCGCGAGGCGTTCGCGCTCGGCCGGATCTCCGGCGTCGAGGAGGCGGTCGCCGCGACCTGGCGCCGGCGGGACGGCGGCTTCCCCCGACTGGTGCACCTGTGCGGCCCGTCCGGCAGCGGCAAGAGCAGTTTCGCCGCCGGGCTCACCGGCGTCACCGCCCGGATCAGCCTGGACGACCTGCGCGCCGCCCGGGGCTCGCGCTCCGACCAGCGCGACAACGCCGTGGTGCTGCGCGAGGGCCTGGCCCGGCTGGACGCCGCCCTCGCCGCCCCGGGCACCGACGGCGCGGGCCCCACCGTCGTCTGGGACGCCACCTCCCTCAACCGGCAGCAGCGCTCGCACGTCCACGCCGTCGCACAGCGCCGCGACGCCCTGCTCACCCAGGTGGTGCTGGTCGTCGACGAGGACGAACTGCTGCGCCGCAACGCCGTGCGACCGCACCCGGTGCCGGCCGACGTCCTCACGGCGCAGCTGTACCGCTTCAGCCCGCCCTACCCCGGCCAGGCGCACCGCACCTGGTACGTCGGCGCCGGTGGCACCGTGGAAGACACGGCGGGCACACTCGACGCCGAGGAGGACTGATGCGTCCCATCGAACAGATCTGCCAGCGCATCCGCTGGGACGCCCGCTTCGACCCGGCCCGGTTCACCCTGGGCGTGCGCCAGCGCGACGACCGCACCGAGCGGGTGCCGCTGGAGGCCTTCGCCGCGGCAGGCGACATCCCCTGGCACCGGGTCCACTGGGTCGAGGCCGACGGCGTGGTGGTCTGGGACCGCGCGTCCGGCGTGGACCTGCTCGACCGCACCGAGGCCGGACGCCGCACCGACCCGCGCCGCCTGCGCTCGCCGTTCTTCGTGGCGACGACCCCGTACGCCTGGCGGCCGGACGGTCACTGGCAGGCCGTCGCTGCGGAGAGCGACCGGCCCGGGGCTCCGGCGGTCACGGGCCTGCGCGTGGTCACCTGGAACACCCTGTGGGACCGCTACGACGCCGACCGCATCGCGACCGCCCGCCGGCGCCCGCTGCTGCTCGCCGCACTGGAGGCCGCCGACGCCGACGTCATCGCCCTGCAGGAGGTGGAGCCGGCCCTGGTCACCCTGCTGCTGGCGGCACCCTGGGTGCGCGCCGGGTACACGCTCAACGCCGACCCGCTCGGGCGGGACGTCGACGAGCACGGCCTGCTGCTGCTCAGCCGGCTGCCCGTCCTGGAGGCCGGCCGGCACGCCCTGGGCCCGCACAAGGCCGTCACCGCGATCACCGTGGGGCCCGCGGGCGACCCACTGACCGTCGCCGCCGTCCATCTGAGCAGCGACCACTCACCGGACGGCGCGGCCCGCCGTGCAGCCGAACTCGCCCGGATCGCCGAGGGCTTGGGCGGCGTCGAGGGTGAACTGCTCCTGCTCGGGGACTTCAACGACGCCCGTTCCGGCGCCTCGGGCCCGGCCGCCGCACTCGGCCTCCGGGACGCCTGGACGCAGGTGCACGGACCGTCCGACGACACCCCCACCTTCGACCCGACGGCCAACCCGCTCGCCGCGGTCTCCTCCCTCACCGGCCGGCCGGGCCGCATCGACCGCGTCCTGCACCGCGCCGACAGCACCCGCGCCACCGCCGCCACACTGCTCGGCAACCACCCGACCAGCGACGGACTGCACCCGTCCGACCACTACGGCGTGGCCGTGGACCTCGGCCTCGGCGGAGCCGACGGAGCGGCCGGGGCCGCCGGCGGAGCGCCGGACTTCCTCGACGCCGCGCCCGTCGCGCGCACCGCCGTCGCCTGGCTGCCGCCCGAGGAGCTGTGGCCGCCGATCCAGCGGCTGCGCGCCGCCCACGACCCGCAGCTGCACCGCTGGCCACCGCACGTCAACCTGCTGTTCGGCTTCGTCCCGGAGGCCGAGTTCGACCGCGCCCTGCCGCTCCTGGGCGCCGCAGCCGCCGAAGCGGCCCCGTTCACGGCACGGCTGGACGGGGTGCACACCTTCGGCCACCGCGAGGACGCCACCGTCTGGCTCGACCCGGCCGCCGCCTCCGCCGAGCCCTGGGCGGCGCTGCGGCACGCGCTGGAGCGCCGCTTCCCGCGCTGCCACGGCCGCGCGGAGGGTTACACCCCGCACCTGACCCTCGGGCGCAGCACCGACCCGCAGCGGGTGGCCTCCGACTGCGCGGCCCGGCTCCCCGGGGTCACGGCCCGGGTCGGCGAGCTGGTGGTGCTCTCCCGCCGGGGCTCCGAGCCGATGCGACCGCGCGCCGTGGTCACGCTGGGGACGGGTGAGGTGCGGCCGGTGCCCGCGGAGCAGGCCGTCCGGCTGCAGCCGGAGTCTCCCCAACGGACCTCTGCGGCAAGGATATTGGCCCGGCGCATCACGGAGGCACTACCGGACGGCGCGGTCCGTCTGGTCGGCTCGCGACGGCTGGACTGCCACCTGGACGGCGCCGACCTCGACCTCGTGGCGGCGCTGCCCGGCCCGGCCGACCTGCCCGCCATCCGCACCCGGGTGGCGGCCGCACTGCCGGACGCCCGACGGCTGCGCGAGGTGGTCGGCGCCCGGGTGCCGGGACTGCGGCTGGAGGCGGACGGCCTGTCCGTCGACCTCGTCGTGGTCTTCACCGGCTCCCTCGACCCGGCCCAAGCCGTCGCCCGCCGTGCGGAACTGGGCGAGGCGGAGGCCGTCGCACTGAGCGCGGTCACGGACGCCGAGGCGATCCTCGCGGCGGTCGGCGACCGGCACGACTGCTTCGTCCGGCTGGCCCGTCAGGTCAAGGCCTGGGCCCGGGCCCGCGGACTGGACTCGGCGCCCTTCGGCCAACTTCCCTCGCTCGCCTGGTCGGTGCTCGCCGCACGCACCGTCCTCGACCACGAGGACCCGGACTGCGACCTGTTCCGGCAGTTCACCGAGACCTGGGCGGGCTGGGACTGGCGGCAACCCATTGCGTTGTCAGGCGCCCTGACGGATCGCCAGGTCAGTGCGGTCACCGTCCTCACCCCCTCCTCCCCCGTGCGCAGCTGCACCACCCAGGTCGGCGCGGACACCCGCGACCTGCTCACCGAGGAGCTCTACCGCGCCTGGGAGCTCAGCACGGAGAGCGCCGACCCGTGGCCCGCCCTGCTCACCCCGCCCCCACTCCACCGGCGCCACGCCGCCTGGGCGGTGGTCACCGCCCCGGAGGAGTCCGTCGGGCTGGTCCGCGGCCGCCTCCGCGCACTGCTGACCGCCCTGGAGGAGGCGGGCGGCACCCACCTGCACGCCTGGCCGCACCCCTACCGGACCGCCGACGGCCTCACCCACCACCCCGTCGGCCTCGGCCCCGAGCCGCTCGCCGCCGACCGGCTCACGGCGGTCGCCGACTCCTGGGGCCGCCACCTCCCCGGCGTCCACGTCCGGCATGTCGAGGGCGGCGCGGTCCCCACCCTCACCCGCTGACACCCGCCCAGCCGTGCACCGACCCCCGGCCCGCCCTCGCGGGTCGGCCTCACAGGCCGGCCTAACGCCCCGGCCTCTCGGTCGGCCTCTCCGTCGGCCTCGCGGGTCGGAACCCTTTGCGGCGGGGCCGCGGTCAGCCCGCCTCCAGCACGTCGGCCCGCTCGTCCAGGGCGGCCGCGATGTCGTCCCAGTCCGGCCCGTGCGACCACAGGCTCCGGGCCGCCTCCCGCATCAGCTCCGGCTCGTCCGGCCGCTGCAGGAGCAGCAGCCGGTAGGCCAGGTTCCGGATCCGGACCGGCAGGTACCCGTCGACGACGTGCGGGCAGAGCTCGCGCAGCATCGCGAGGATCGCGTCCGCGTCGGCGAAGGTCAGCTCCTCGACGAAGTCGTGCTCGTCGTGCTCCCGGCCGCATTCCGGCACGGGTCCGTACTCGTCGCCGTACAGGCAGCGGGCGTGCTCCGTCAGGGTGCTGTGCATGGACGGGAGCCTACGGCCTTCGGGCCGGACAGGGCCTGACCGCAACCCGGGAGGCAGGCCGGCCCTCGGATCACCGGCGCCCGGATCCGAAATTTTTATTGCGAAACTTTTCTTTCGGACCTACCGTGGACGCATGCCCCAGAAGCCCGAGCCCGACCGGATCACCGACCTGTCCCGCCTGAAGGCCTTCACCAACCCGCTCCGGATGCAGCTCTACCGCCTGCTCTACGCCGCGGGCAGCGCGACCGCCTCCCAGCTCGCCGCGCAGGTCGACCAGGCCCCGTCGCTGGTCAGCTACCACCTGCGCAAGCTCGCCGAGCACGGCTTCGTGGCCGAGGCCGACGGCCGGAGCAGCGACGGGCGGGAGCGGTGGTGGCAGGTCGCCTCCGAGGAGGGCTGGGGATTCCGGGAGTCCGACCTCGCCGACACGCCCGAGGGGGCCGCCGTCGTCGGCGCGGTGACCCGCGGACTCGTCGACTCCCGCGCCGCCCAGTACCGCGCCTACCTGGACCAGGGAGCGGCCTGGGGCAGGGAGTGGACCGACGCGGCGTTCGGCGCCGAATGGCTGCTCGATCTGAACGCGGCCGAACTCGCCGAGCTGGGCGAGGAGTTGCAGGACCTCTCCCGGCGCTGGCGGGAGCGCGGCAAGGCCGCCAGGGCGGCCGGTGACGTCGAGGGCCGCGAGCACGTCTCCGTCCACCTGTACGGGTTCCCGTTCCGCCCCTGAGGCCGCCTGGCCCCGGCCGACCCGTACCCGACCTGCCCGGTCCGCCCGGTCCGCCCGGCCTGACCTGCCCAAGCCCGACGCGCCGGGCCCGCCCGAACGACCTGCCCGGCCGCACCCGGAACCGGCCCCCGCCGTCGCGGACGCCCACTCCCGGCACCGCGCCGGCCGTCGTCCCCCACGAAACGGAGCCCGCCATGGCCCTCGCGGAGCCGCCCCTCCACCTGCACGCCGCCACGCCGCCCGCCCACCGCGACCCCAACGTGCTGCGCTGGCTCGCCGCCTACACCGCCTCCCTGATCGGCGACGGCGTCTACTTCGTCGCCCTCGCCTGGTCCGCCCAACGGGCCGCCGGCCCCACCGAGGTCGGCTTGGTCATGGCCGCCGGGGCGCTGCCCCGCGCCGTGCTCATGCTCGGCGGCGGCGTGCTGGCCGACCGGCTGGACCCCCGGCGGGTGATCCTCGGCAGCGACGCCCTGCGCTGCCTGCTCATCCTCTCCGTGGCCGCCGCCATCGCCCTGACCACGCCCGCGCTGTGGCTGCTGGTCGCGGTGGCACTGGTCTTCGGCGCCGTGGACGCGCTGTTCGTCCCCGCCGTCGGCGCACTCCCGCCCCGGATCACCGGCCCCGACCAGCTGGCCCGGGTCACCGGCATGCGCTCGCTGTCGATGCGCCTCGGCCAGATCGCGGGCCCGCCGCTCGGCGGCCTGGCCATGGGCCTGGGCGGCCCGGCCGCCGCGTTCGGCGTGGCCGGACTGCTCTTCGCGCTCTCCCTGCCGCTCCTGCTGGGCGTACGCCTCCGGAGCCTCGACGCACCGGCCCGGGAGGGTTCGCCCCGCCCCGGCACCGCGCGAGAGGACCTGCTCGACGGTCTGCGCTACCTCGGGCGCCACCGTCTGATCGGCCCGCTGGTCGCCGTCGGGACCGTCTGCGAACTCGGCCTCGCCGGCACCCTCAACGTCGGCATGGTGCTCCTCAACGCCGAGCGCGGCTGGGGCCCGTCCGGCTACGGCTGGATCGTCGCCTGCTTCGGCGCCGGGGCCACTGCCGGGGCCGCGCTGCTCACCGTCGGCCGGCTGCCCCGGGCAGGTCTGACCACGGTGGGCACGCTGCTCGTGGCCAGTGCGGGCGCTGCGGCCATGGGCCTGGTCCCGAGCCTGTGGACCGCGACCGCGCTGGCCGCGCTCGTCGGCCTGACGGCGGGCGTCTCCGGCAGCCTGACCCACGCCCTCGTCCAGACCGCGACGGATCCCGCCTACCTCGGCCGGGTCACCTCCGTCATGATGCTGGCCCTGATCGGCCTCGCCCCGCTCAGCTACCCGGTGGTCGGCGCGGCCGTCGGCGCCTGGGGAGCGGCCCCGGTCTTCGTCGCCTGCGGAGCCTTCTCCTTCCTGGGCGCGACCCTGGCCCTGCTCTCCGAGCCGGTCCGGCGCGCCGAACTGCCCGTGGTCACCGCCGCAACGCCCCGGCCGGCGGACGCAGCCGACGCCCGTACCCGGTGAGGGCGGGCACGCCGGCGCCGCGCAGCGACGTGCCCGGCCCGAGCGCGCGCTCGGCGTCACCCGGATCGCACCGGTCAGGCGCCGACCACCAGCGGCCGTCGGCCGGCTCGGGGGGTGACGAACACCCGGCGGAAACGCCGTGCGGACGCTCGGCGAAACCCCGGTGGCTGCCGCAGTCGGCCACGTCCACGCCCGTGACACAGGGCACCGGACGCGGCGCGGACACACCGAGCAGGTCCGGCACCCCGGCCTGGCCGGCGGTGGCGACCGCGATCCGGGACAAGAAGCAGCAGGCCGGCCGCACGCGCCGGTCGTCGGGCTCCTTCACCCGCCCGAGGCGCTCCGACGCCGCCATGTTCCGGGCCGGGATCACCGCCTCGCCACCGATCTCCGCCGACCCCGCCGGCGCACCCGCCCGCGCACCCGCCCGCGCGCTCGACCGTCGGGCGGGCCCTGACCGGGCCACCCGCACCGGATTGGCCCGGGACGACGCCCCGCGCCGCTCGTTACGCTCGGGCGCAGTCGATCAACGGAGAACCGCCATGCACCCCGAACTCGCCGCCGACCTGGCCCGGTTGCCCGACCTCCTGGAGGAGACCCGGCGGCGGGCCCTGGCCTTCCTCGACGGTCTCGACGAGCGGCCCGTCGTCCCCCGGGCGGCCCCGCCCGGCGCCGGATCCGGCGCCCCGGTGGAGCTCTCCGAGGCGGGCGGCGGGCTGCCCGCGGCGCTGGCGGAGTTCGCGCAGCGGTGGGAGCCCCGGCTGTCGGCGAGTGCCGGGCCGCGGTACTTCGGCTTCGTGACCGGCGGAGCGACCCCGGCGGCGCTGGCCGGCGACTGGCTGACCTCCACCGTCGACCAGAACTCCAACTCCTCGCTGGACCCGGCCGGTCAGCACCTGGAGCGGGAGACGGTCGGCTGGCTGCGCGCGCTGTTCGGGCTGTCGGAGGCGCACCACGGAACGTTCGTCAGCGGCGCGACCATGTCCAACACGGTCGGGCTGGCGATCGCCCGCGAGTGGCTGGGCGAGCGGCTCGGGGTGGACGTCGCCGAGGACGGGGTCGGTGCGCTCGGCCCGGTCCGGGTGCTGTCGGGCGGCGCGCATTCCTCCGTGTCCAAGGCGCTGTCGGTGCTGGGCCTGGGCCGGTCGGCGCTGCGGCGCGTGCCCCTGCTGCCGGGCCGGGAGGCGGTGGACGTGGCCGCGCTGGAACGGGCGCTGGCCGGGACGGACGGGCCGTGCGTCGTGGTGGCCAACGCGGGCACGGTCAACACCGTCGACTTCGACGACCTGCGGGCGATCGCGGGCCTCCGCGAGCGCCACCGCTTCTGGCTGCACGTGGACGCCGCGTTCGGCGCCTTCGCCGCACTGTCGCCGGAGCACGCGGAGCTGGTGGCCGGCCTGGACCTCGCCGACTCGGTCTGTGTCGACCTGCACAAGTGGCTGAACGTGCCGTACGACAGCGCCGTGCAGTTCACCCGCCGCCCGGACCTGCAGACCCGGGTCTTCCGCAACGCCGCCGCCTACCTCGGCCCCGCCCCGGTCTCCGGCCGGGCGGGCGGCCACGGCGAGCACCCCGATCTGGTCCACCTCACCCCGGAGAACTCGCACCGGCTGCGCGCCCTCGCGGCCTGGTTCACGCTGCGCGCATACGGGCGTTCGGGCCACCGGGAGATCGTGGAGCGCAACATCGCGGGCGCCCGGGTGCTCGGCGAGGCGGTCGAGCGGATCGACGGGCTGGAACTGCTCGCCCCGGTCCGGCTGAACGTCGTCTGCTTCACCCTGACGACGGACCCCACCCCCGAGCGCCTCGCCGCCCTCGCGGCCGCTCTGGCCGGGGAGGCCTTCCTGACCCCCACCCACTACGCCGACCGGCCCGCCCTGCGCGCGGCCTTCAGCAACTGGCGCACCACGGAGGCGGACGTCCGGCGGACGGCGGAGGCGCTGGCACGGGCTGTCCGGACGCAGGCCGCCGACCGGGACGGGGACTGACCGGGGACGAACCCGGGCGGCCCCGGTGACGCCCCTCACGCGCGGGACGGCACCGGGTGCGGCACCGGTGACGAGTTCAGCTCCGGTTGTGGTCCCCGGTCCCGCCGTCGATCAACTCCCGCAGGATGTCGAGGTGTCCGGCGTGCCGCGCGGTCTCCGTCGTCATGTGGATCAGCACCCAGCGCAGCGTGACGCTGTTCCCCGACCAGGACGTCCCGAGCTCTTCCAGGGCGAGTTCCCGGATCACCTCGTCCGCATCGGCCCGGGCCCGTGCGTAGAACTCAAGGATGTCGGCCGTCGACTCGTGCGGCTCCACCCGCATGTCGGAGGTCTCGTCGGCGTCGATGTCGAACGGCAGCGGCCCGGTGTCCCGTCCGAACGTCTCGCGGAACCAGCCGAGTTCGGCACCGCCGAGGTGCTTCACCAGGCCCAGGAGGTTCGTGCCGGACGGCGTCATCGGACGGCGCAGCTGCTCGTCGTCCAGGCCCTCCGTCTTCCACAGCACCGCGTCGCGGTGCCGGTCCAGCGCCGCGTGAAGGCTTTCCTTCTCCCCACCCGTGAAGGGCACTCGTATGCTCATGCCCGGACCGTACCAGCCGCCTCCGACACCCGGCCGCGCACGCCACGGTCCGGGCACGCAGCCCGGACGCGCGACCCCGGCGCACGCCCCGGGCCCGGCCCGCCGACCGCGCAACACGCCTGGCCCGCCTTGACCTTCACACCGGTGTCAGGGTCGATGATGCTCCCATGACCGTCACACCCTTCGACCCGTACGCGCTCCTCGCGCAGAGCCGCCTCGGCGTCCTCGCCACCATCAAGGCGGACGGCCGGCCCCAGCTCTCCCCGGTCCTGCCGTTCTACGACCGGGAGGCGAACAGCATCCTGGTCTCCACCCGGGACGGCCTGGCCAAGACCGCCAACCTGCGCCGGGACCCCCGGGTGAGCCTGGAGGTGACCGGGCCGGACGGGCGCTCCTGGGTCACCGCCGAGGGCGTCGCCGCCCTCACCGGTCCGGGCACCGATCCCGACGGGCCGGAGGTCGAGGCGCTGGTCGACTACTACCGCCGCGCCGCCGGCGAGCACCCCGACTGGGCGGAGTACCGCCGGGTGATGGTGTCCGACCGCCGGGTGCTCCTCACCATTCCCGTCGACCACGTGTACGGCACCCACCTCTGAGCGTGCCCCACGGCACCCACCTCTGAGCGTGCCCGGTACGGCACCTCCGGACGTGCCCGGTACGGCACGTACGGCACCTCCGAGCGCGTCCGGTGCGGCACCTCCGAGCAGTCCCGGCCACCGTCACAGGGGTACGGTGGCCGGGACACCCGGAGGTCAGGCCGACGTGGCGGTGACCACCGTGGCGTCCAGGTCCTCGTGCCGGCTCTCCACCGCCGCCAGTCCGGCCGCCCTGGTCACCGCGAGGGCCGCCGCGACCTGCCGCTCACTGGTCTCGAACAGCAGCGCGCCGCCCGCCGCCAGCCACCGGGGCGCCTCCGCGACCACCCTGCGCAGCACGTCCAGGCCGTCCGCACCGCCGTCGAGCGCCGGCCTGGCCTCGTGCAGCCGCGCCTCGGGCGGCAGCAGCCCGAGGTCACCGGTCGGAACGTAGGGGACGTTGGCGATCAGCACGTCCACCCGGCCGCGCAACTCGTCGGGCAGGGCAGCGAACAGGTCGCCCTCGTGGATCCGCGCTCCCGTCCCGGCCAGGTTGCGGCGGGCGCAACGGACCGCGTCCGGGGCGATGTCGGCGGCGTACAGCTCGACCGGGTGCGCGGCCCCGGCCGCCACGGCGGCGCCGAGCGCACCGCTGCCGCAGCACAGGTCGAGCACCACCGCCCCGGGGCCCCGGGGCGGTCCGGTCAGCGCGGTGGCGGCGGCGGCCAGGAACTCGCTGCGGCGGCGCGGGACGAAGACGCCCGGGTCGACGGCGATCCGCAGACCGGCGAACTCGGCCCAGCCGACGACGTGTTCGAGCGGCCGCCCCTCGGCGCGGGCCCGGACCATCACGGCGAGTTCGGCGGGCGAGGCGGCGGCGGTGAGCAGGATCCGCGCCTCGTCCTCGGCGAACACGCAACCGGCGGCGCGCAGCCGGGAGACCACCGAGGAACGGAGGGAGGCGGAGGAGAAGACCGGCAAGACAACCCCTTGGGGAAGACGGGAGGAAGGCGAACGGAGGGAAAGGACTCCGTCAGGGCTCCCGCAAGGGCCGACACCGCGCCGGTGCGCCACCCGCGCTAGACGCGTGCGGCGCCCGCACGGCCGCGCTCCGGGAGCACCCGCTCGGACGTTCCGGTAATGGGTCTCACCTCCCTGAGTCGCGGTCATACTCGGCGCCGAACACCCTACCGCACCACCCGCCGTGGATGATCAGTCGCCGGCCGGGAGCGGCGCGACCGGGCCGACCGGGCCGCTCGCCCGCAGGTCGTGCCAGAAGGCTGCCGGGGCCTCCTCGCGCAGGGCGCCTAGGTCCTCGGCGATGCGGGAGGGCCGGCCGGCAGGAACGCGTCGGGCGCGGTCCGTCCAGGGCGAGGGGGGCGAGGGTCGGCCCGACCGAGCGGGCCGGGCAGCAGGTCGGTGAGGCTCGTCGGAGTTCCCCTTCGGGTGGCGGTCGGCCGCTCGACGCCTCCCCATCGCCCCCCGCGGCCTTGCTCGCCTACGGTGCGACCTTCGGACGCGCACTCGCACAAGGACCCGATCGGGACGCCCGCCGGTCAGGCGGGCTGCGGCGCCGGCGGCCTGGTGCGGTACTCACCGGCCGCCCCCGGGGGAACCAGACAGGGCAGCAGCCAGTCCCACAGCGCGCCGACCCGCCGCGCACGCTCCTCGGCCGGGAATCCCTCCGCGAACACGACCTCCAGGCCGCAGGCGGCCGTCACCACCAGGGTCTCCGGACCGAGCGCTCCCGAGCGGTCCCGCAGCTCGCCCGCGCGACCGGCCTCGGCCAACAGGCCCCGGACGACCCCGGCCCAGACGCTGTGGAAGCCGCGCAGGCCCGCGAAGGCCGACCGTGGGTCCGCCGCTCCGGAGCCGTCCGACCCGGGCCCGCCCCGGACGAACCCGCCCGACGCGTACCCGCCCGACGCGTACCCGTCCGACGCCGGCCGGCCCGCGGTGGCCCTTGTCGGCCGGAGGTCACCCGGCGCACCCCCTCCCGACCGCGGCTGGACCTGCCAGCCGCCGTCCTCACGGCCGAGCCGGAACGCCGCCCGGACCACCGGGTCCGCCCCCAGGGCGTCGACCAGCCAGTACCCGGCGTCGATCAGCCCCTGGAGCGGTGAGGAGGAGGCGCCCCGGTCGCCGCAGGCCGACCGCAGCGAACACTCGGCCTGCTCGAACACCGCTCTGGCCAGCTCCTCCTTGGAGGCGAAGTGGAAGTAGAGCGCCCCCTTCGTCACCCCCGCGGCCGCGGCGATCTCGCCGAGGGTGGCACCGGCGTAACCACGACGGTCGAACAGCCCCGCCCCCGCCTCCACCAGTCGCCCGCGCGTCCGTTCCGACCTCTCCTGGACCACCCGTCCCACAACCCCTCACGACGACAAGCACGTTCCGACCAGACCCCGGCAGCTCCCGGGCGGGAGCCGGCCCTCCGATCCGACCTCCTCAGCCGACCCGGCTGAGCCGGGCCGCCCCCGCACCCTCCGGCAGCGCGGCAGCGACAGCGGGCTCCCGCTCCGGCCCGGCAAGGCGCTCGGGCCCGGCGAGCAGGATGGAGCGTTGCAGGCGGCGCAGTCCGGCGGACGGCTCCATGCCCAACTCCCGTACCAGGGTGTTCCGCAGGCGCTGGTAGGCCTCCAGGGCCTCGCCGCGCCGTCCGGAGCGGTGCAGGGCGACCATGTACTGGCCGTGCAGGCTCTCGTGGGTGCGGTAGCGGTCGACCAGGACGGTGAGTTCGGCGAGCAGGACGCGGTGCCGGCCCAGGCGCAGGTCGGCGTCGATCCGCTGGTCCAGCGCGCAGAGCCTGGTCTCCTCCAGCCTCCGCGCCTCGACGGCGAGTTGGCCGCCGACCGGCACGTCGGCGAAGGCCGGACCGCGCCACAGCGCGAGCGCCTCGCCGAGCATCCGGGCGGCCAGCGGGTGGTCGTCGGCGTCGATCGCCCGGTAGCCCATGCCGGCCAGCCGCTCGAACTCCCGGACGTCCGCCAGCCCGCCGCCGCTGTTCAGCATGTATCCGCCGGGCGAGGTGACCAGGACGTCCTTGGCGCAGGACACCCCGGCCTCCGCGCCGACCCGGGCGAGCGCCCGGTCTATCAGGTCGCGCAGCTGGAGGACGTACGTCTGCACGGTGGTGCGCGCACTGCGCGGGGGACGGCCGGACCACAGTTCGTCGGCCAGCACCCCCGCCGGTACGACCTGGTCCGCACGGAGCGCCAGCAGTCCCAGCACCTGGCGCGGCTTCGGTGCCGACGGCACCACCGACACCCCGCACACCCGGACGTCCAACGCCCCGAGCACCCGAATTTCCACGATGACCACCCCAATCACACGGAACGCCGCAGGCTCTTGCGCCGCGGCCGGCACCCGGGTCGACACCCCTGGGGGCAACTGTCACCAGTGAAAAACAGGACGAGCGGTTTGTCAATACAAAACCGAACGTGCTGTTTGTTTCTGAGTCGAACGATCCCACCACCGCGCGGAGTCACTCGACTACCCCCGGTGTCGATCGCAGGGCAAACCGAAGGCGGCGCAGGACCTCCGTGGTCCCGTCGCCGCCCGTGCGCGCCCGCCGTCGCCCCACCTCCCGCGGAGGGGAGGCCGGTTGAGTTCCCGTCAGCCCGTGCCGGCGCCCGCCCGCACCTCGACCGGCACGCCGTCGCCCTCGTCCTCTTCCCCGTCGTCCTCCCCCGCACGGGCCGCCGCGATCTCGGCGACCACCTGGGCACCCCGGTCCGGCCCCAGCCGCAGGGAACCGAGGACGCCCGGCACGGCAATGCTCGGCATCAGGTGCTGGAACAGCGCGGACACCCGAAGTTCCAGGTCAGCGCGCCCGGAGAGCTTCTGGGACTGGATCTGCACACCCGTCCACGCCGCGATGATCAGCCACGCGGTGTCCGCCGGGACGACGTGCGGCAGCAGCTCGCCGCGCTCGCCGGCCGCGAGCAGGATCGTCTCCATCCGGCCGATCCACCCGGGGATGGCACCCCCACCGAGGTCGTCGAACACGTCCTGCCCGAGCGACAGCCGAGCACCCGCGCTCAGCAGCGGATCACGCGGCATCAGGTGCGCCACCACCATCCCGGTGTCCACGAACTCCTGCAGCTTGCAGCTCCGTTCGGGAACTCCGTCCTGGGAGAACTGCTCCTCGACCACACCCTGCGCGAGATCCCGCTTCGACGCGAAATGGAAATACACCGCACCACGCGTCACACCGGCCCGGGAGACCACCTCGCCGATGGTCGCGCCCTCGTACCCGAACTCGTCGAAGACCGACGCCGCCGCCTCCAGGATCAGCCGACGCGTCCGGAGCGCCCGCTCCTGCCGTACCACCGCAACCACCCCGCCCTGAGAGCCCGGAAAACAAAACCAAACACCCCGTATCTTAGCTACGCCCCACCCGCAACCGACAAGACGATGTCGGTCAATCCCCCAACCGTTCCCCTTTCTCCACAACCCGACGAGCCCCGTCCGACGGGCCGTCACCACACGCCCCACCCAACCCGGCAGCCCGCGACGGCCTTGAGGGCCTTGCCGACCTTCGTCGGCGAAGCTGTCGGAAACGTCGCGCCGTCCGAAAAACCGAACGATTGGTTTCTTTGAGTGCCCACCGGCCCGGCCGACGCACACGGCGACGGCCGGTGGGTACGCCGCGCGACGGCGCGCCTCCGCGCCACGGATCGGAACAGGGATCGGGACACGGAGCTTCGCCGGCACCGCCCGCGTGATGACGGGGGAAAGCGGCGGCAGCGGCCGTCCGTACTCATCAGACGGACCTTGGTGGTGAAGCCGCCGCGCGGGCCTGGTGCCCTCCCGGCCCGGCCCCCTTCGAATCACGGGCTGGTGGCGGATCGGTACGAGCGCGGGCCGTGCGCTGATGAGCCCGGACGATGGTGGAGTCGACGGGGATGCCCCCGTCGATGTCCCCGGCCGCGCCGCTTCCGCCCGGACCCGCTGGACCAGACGCTCCCGGGTGCCGTCGGCCGACCACGGCCGATGGCGTCCGTAGACCGCCTTCCACGGACCGAACCGCTCGGGCAGGTCACACCGGTGCGCTCCGGCCCGGAGCCGGTACCGAATCCCGTCGATCACCTGCCGGTGGTCCCGCCACCGGGCACAACGCCCGCCGCTGACCGGCAGGAACGGCCGCAGCCGTGCCCCGCTCGGCACCCGTGAGACCTCCCCGCCCAGGTCCGATCCAACGACCAGGCGGGCGACAGTCACATGATCAACCGGACGGGTCCTGGCTGAAGAACGCCCGAGCGGTTGTCACTCTCACAGCCCGAACGGTCGGTGGGCCAGGGCCAGTTCGACCACCTCGACCGCTGTCCGCTCCGGCCCGTCGGGCCAGTAGATCAAGTCGCTGACATGGCCACTCGGACAGCCGAGGCCCCTGTCCAGCGCGTCCAGCGCGCGGTCGACCTCGGCGTCGTCGACGCAGTCCCCGTCCATGATCTTCTGCACCATCGCAACAGCCGACTCACGAGTCATCACTGCTTCGGCCACCGCCTTCCCGGACAAGGTGAGCCTAGTGAGTCACCTGATCGACCGGACAGGCCCCGTCCCGGTTCAGGGCGTCGGGGGACGGATTCGGAACCACCGCCCGGCCCCGGAGCACCCGGGGGCGCACCGTTCCGGGCGGCTTTCGGACCCGATCGGGTTCAGGACCCGAGCGGGTTCAGGAACCGGGCGGGTTCAGGAACCGGGCGGGTTCAGGAACCGGGCGGATTTCGGACCCGCCGGGCGTCAGGCCGCCCAGGGCAGCCGCAGGGCCTCGATCTCCGGGTCGGTCAGCAGGGCCTCGATGAGGGCCGGGGGTCCGGCGACCTTGGTGGCCCAGAGGTCGTAGTCGGTGCAGAGCAGCCAGGAGTGGTCGGCGGCCCAGAAGTTGGACGGGCTGAAGTCGGCGTCGTCGGTGTCGTAGAGGAGTTCGGCGTCCCCGAGGCGGCCCGCGCGCACGTGGAGGTTGTCGAAGTCGTAGTCCCCGGTCATCAGCGGGTTGTAGTAGGCGAGGCAGGGGGTGTCCGGGCCGGCCGGGCTGTGCTCGGTGAGGACGGCGACCAGGCGGTTCCAGGTCTCCCGGTCCAGGCTCCCTTCGGTGGGCGGGACGATGCCGACCGGCCAGCTGCCGTCCTTCTTCACCGACGGGAAGCAGCGGTAGCAGGGGAGCATTCCCTCGGGCACCACCGCGTCGCCGATCCGCACGGCCAGTTCCACCCAGCGCAGTCGGCGCCAGCCCGGGCCCGGGTGCTCGGCCCGGCCCAGGTCGCCGCCCGTGACGACGCCGACGGCGTCGAGGTCCACGCCCGCGATCACGCGGCGCTGCGCGGTGCCGTCCGCCAGCCTGGCGTGGTGCCGGTCGTCGTACGAGAGTTCGCTCGGCCCGTGCTCGTGCTCGTACATGGCGTTGAGCACCCAGGCGGCGTCGGGCATCAGGGGCGGCATGAAGCCGGTCGTGCCGTCGCCGCACAGCTCCGCCAGCCAGTCGGTCGTGCCGGACGGCGCGAGCGGCCACAGGCCCGACAGCGGATCAGCCGACGACGCGGGCGGCGACGCGGACGACGACGTGGGTGACGGCGCGGTCGGCGGGGCGGGTTCCTCGGGCATTCGATCATGCTCCCACACCGGCTGACCAGCGCCTCCGGGCGGGCGGCGCCGTCATCGCCGCCCCGCTCCGCCGGTCCACACCGCCCCGGCGCCGGCTCCCACCACGATGAGGATCGCCAGGCACTGCGGCGCCGACAGTGCCTGCCCCAGGACCAGGAATCCGGCCAGTGCCCCGACCGCCGGGGCCAGGCTCGTCAGGACGGCGAAGGTCGGGGCGGGCAGACGGCGCAGCGCCAGCAGTTCCAGCGTGTAGGGCAGCCCCGAGGACAGCAGCGCCACGGCGAGGCCGAGCCCCAGCACCCCCGGATCCAGCAGCGCGCCGCCCGCCGAGCCGATGCCGAGGGGCAGGCTCACCAGTGCGGCCACGGCCATCGCGACCGCGAGTCCGTCCAGCCGCGGAAAGCGCGCCCCGGCCCGGGAGTTGAGCAGGATGTACGCGGCGAGCATGGCACCCGCACCGAGCGCGAAGGCCGCGCCCGCCGGGTCGAGCCGGCCGAAACCGTCGCGGCCGAGCAGGAAGACCCCCGTGAACGCCAGGCCGGCCCACACCAGGCTCATCGCGCGCCGTGCGGTGACGACCGACAGCAGCAGCGGGCCGAGCACCTCCAGCGTCACCGCCGGGCCGAGCGGGATCCGGTCGATCGCCTGGTAGAAGAGGATGTTCATGCCGCCGAGGGCGAGTCCGAAGCCGCCGGCGACGGCCCAGTCCGTACGGCTGTGCCCGCGCAGCCGGGGGCGGCAGACGTCGAGCAGCAGGACGGCCGTGATCGTCACCCGCAGCATCACCGTCCCCAGCGCCCCGACCCGCGGGAACAGCAGGGCGGCGACGGCGGAGCCGAACTGCACCGAGAGGGTGCCGGCCAGCACCATCCCGACGCCGCCCAGGCTGCCGACGCCGCCGGGCGCGATTGCCGTGCGGACGCGGCCGAGGGCCGATGTACCGCCCGGCATGCCCGCTGCACCCGCTGCCGTGTTGGTGGCCGTGCCCGTGGCGGTCGCCCTGCCCGTCGAGGTGGGCACGGCCGTGGCGGTCGGCGCGGCCGTGGCGGTCGCCGACGGTGAACCCGTGTTCGTCATGTCCCCACGCTAGGGAGCCGCCCGGTTCGCGTGAAATGCCGATCGTGCAGCAATTATGCTTCCCAGGCATGACCATCGAGCTGCGCCACCTGCGGGCCTTCCTCGCCATCGCCGAGGAGGGAACCATCACCCGCGCCGCCGCCTGGCTGCACATCGGCCAGCCCGCGCTGTCCCGGACGCTGCGCCAGCTCGAAAGCCACCTCGGCGTCCGCCTGGTCGACCGCTCCACGCACCACCTGGAGCTCACCGCAGCGGGCCGGACCTTCCGCGACCGGGCCGCCGCCGCGCTGGCCGCCGTGGACACGGCGCTCGACCCGCGCGCCCTGCCCGCCCTGCCACTGCGCCTCGGTCACCCCTGGGCCGCGCTCGGGGAGCACACCGTCCCCCTGCTGCGGCGCTGGGACCACGAGCACCCGGACGTGCCGCTGGAGCTGCGCCGGATCGACGACCGAACGGCGGGGCTCACCCGGGGCAAGGTCGACGTCGCGCTGCTGCGCGGCGACGTGACGGACTCCGACCTGGTCACGCGGCTGCTGCTGGAGGAGGAGCGGGTCGCGGTCGTGCCCGCGGACAGCGACCTGGCCGACCGGTCGAGCCTCACGCTGGCGGACCTCGCGGCCTGGCCGATCGCCCTGAACACGGTGGCCGGCACCACCACCCTGGACCTCTGGCCCGCCTGCGCCCGTCCCGGGACGACGATCGAGGTCACCAACACGGACGAATGGCTGACCGCCATCGCGGTGGGCCGGGCGGTGGGCATCTCGACCTCGGCGACGCCGCGCCTGCACCGGCACCCCATGATCGCCTACCTCCCGCTGACCGACGCCCCACCGGTGCCCCTGCTCCTGGCCTGGCGCCGCGGCACCCCGACCCACCCGGCAATCCCGGCCCTGGTCCGGCTGACCCGGGAACTGGTGGCGGGGCACTGACCCCGACCGGCCGGCACCTCCCCCGCCGACCGCTCCGGGGATCCACAACCAAACGGTTGAATACGAAGGCCAGGCGGCGTAGCGTTGTCCTCAACCAATCGGTTGAGAATGAACAGGGGTACGTGGTGGCTGTCGACCAGCTCTCCCGGGCGTTCGTCGCCCTGGCGGATCCGACCCGGCGGGACATCGTGGCCCGACTGTCCACCCGGGACGCAACCGTCGGCGAGTTGGCCGAGTCCTACGCGATGTCCATGCAGGCCGTCTCCAAACACCTGAAGGTGCTGGAGGAGGCCGGGCTGGTGAGCCGCAGCCGGGACGGGCAGCGCCGACCGTGCCACCTGGAGCCGCAGGTGTTCGACTTGATGACGAGCTGGATCGAGCAGTACCGGCGCCAGGCCGAGGAGCGGTTCAGCCGCCTGGACGCCCTCCTCGCGGGCATGTCCGACGACACCACCGCCCACGCCGCCTCGCACACCCCGACCCGCGGCGCCACCCACGGCGCCCGGAACGATCACCACACCGATCACACCGGCAACACCGATCACACCGACGACACCGACCCACCCCAGCAGAGCGAAGGAGTCCCGTCATGACCTCCACCACCGGCCCCGAAACCCGTATCGAGGCGGACCCGAAGCTGCCCACCATCCGGATCGTCCGCGAGTTCGACGCCCCGCAGGAGCGGGTGTTCCGGGCCTGGATCGAGCCCGAGCTGGTCGCCCAGTGGCTCGGCCCGAAGGACCTCGACATGAAGATCGACACCTGGGAGGGGCGCACGGGCGGGCGGTACCGCTACTCGATGCATCGCGAGGGCCAGGAGATCGCGGCCTTCTACGGCTCCTTCCACGAGGTCCGGCCGGCCACCCGGCTCGTCCAGACCTTCACGTTCGAGGGCGTGCCCGACGGCGTCTCGCTGGACACCGCGACCTTCGAGCCCGCCGGAGAGGGCCGCACCCGCGTCACCGTGCTGTCGGTGGTCGACAGCCTGGAGGCCCGGGACGCCATCCTGGCCAGCGGCATGGAGCACGGCGTGGTCGAGGGCTACCAGCAGCTGGACGCCCTGCTCGCCGCGGGCTGATCCGGGAACCCGGACGGTCAGGGCAGCACGGCCACCGCCTCCACCTCGACCAGCTGGTCGTCGTAGCCCAGCACCGAGACACCGAGCAGGGTGCTGGGCGCGTCGTGCTCCCCCATGTACGCGCGGTACACGTTCCACACCTTCACCAGGTCCGCCTGGTCGGCGGAGGCCACGTACACGGTGGTCCGGGCGACGTCGGTGAGACCGGCACCCGCGTCCTCCAGCGCCGTCACCAGATTGCGCATCACCTGGTGGGCCTGCCCCTCGTAGTCGCCGACGGCGACCGTCCGACCCTCCTCGTCGAGCGGGCAGGCCCCGGCCAGCCACAGCGAGCGCGCCGGGGCGTCGACCACCGCGCCGTAGGCATAGTCGACGGCGGGCGTCAGCCGCGTGCTACGGATCAACTTGACGGCGCTGCTCACGAGTTCCTCCGACCGGCCGACCGAACGTTCGAGCCCATCGTTGGCTCCGCCCGAACGACCGTCAAACCATTTACCGGCGAACTCCCCACCGCCACCGGGCCGCTCGCCCACGATTCACCGTTGCGGGTGATGGCGCACCGCCCCACCGGCGCGAAATGCTGGTGACCGTACCCACACCCCCACCGCAACCGCCGCCCGGGAGCCGCCCCATGGAAGCCCAGCCGTCCGACCGCGACCAGGACCCCGGCGTCGGGCGGCGCCGCATGCTCGGCCTCGCGCTCGGGGCGGGCCTGGCCCCCGCGCTCGGCCCGGCGGCGCAGGCCGCGCACGCGGCGACCGCGGCACCGCACGGCTCGGCCGGCGGGCCGGGCGTGGCGGCGGTGGCCGCCGACGCGCTGGGCCTGCGGGTCGCCGCCGTGGCCGAGGCCCAGATCGGCGTGCCGTACGCCTGGGGCGGCGGCGACCGCCTCGGCGCCGGTCTCGGCTTCTGCGACGACGAGAACGGCTACCTCGACGGCGTGTGCATGGGCGAGAAGACGGTCGGCTTCGACTGCAGCGGCCTGTCGCTGTACTGCTGGTACCGGGCCAGCCAGGGCACGGTCGAGCTGGGCCACTACACCGTCGCCCAGTTCCACCGCGGCGCCCCGGTGGAGCGGGACGCGATCGCCCCGGGCGACCTGCTGTTCTTCTCCCGCCCCGACGCACCCCTGCACCACGTCGGGATCCACGTCGGCGACGGCGCGATGATCCACGCCGAGCGCACCGGGACGCTGGTCGCGCGCGTCGAGAACGTGCTCGACGTCCCGCGCTGGGCGGGCGAGTTCGCCGGTGCCCGCCGCCCCGGGCAGCCCGTCGGCTGACCGTCCGCGCCGGTCACGGACCGCTGCGCCGCTCCCCCAGCCCCCGGTGGACCCGCAGCAGCAGCGACTGCAGCACCTCCCGTTCACCCACGTCCAGCGGCGCGAGCACCTCGTCCTGCACCACCCGCGCCTGGGCGTCGAGTTCGGCGAGCAGCGCCCGCCCCGCCCCGGTGACCGAGACCGAGACCCGCCGCCGGTCGGCCGGGTCCCTGGCGCGCTCGACGTACCCGGCGACCGCGAGCTGCTCGACGACCTTGGCGAGGTCGCTCGGGTCGAGACCCAGCCGCCGGACCAGGTCCCGCTGGGCCTGCGGTCCGAAGTCGGCGAGCGAGGCCAGCACCGCCATGTCCCAGAGCCGCAGGCCGCGTTCGGCCAGCCGGTCGGCGAGCCGGCCGCGCGCCGCCTTGCCGATCCGGGAGAGCAGGTAGCTGCTCAGGTCCAGCAGGGTCGGGGGGAGTTCGGGCGGCGGGTCGATCGGGGTCTCGGAGGCCATGGCGGAAGTCTAGGGTGTCTTCCTATAGTGGGTCCCGACCCACTAATTCTCGACCCACCGGTTCCGCCCACCCCTTCCCGACCCGCCATTCCCGACCCGCCATTCCCGGGCCGCCGATGCCGCGCCGCCATACCCGGGCCGCCGGTTCCGTGCCGACCCGGGACCGGATCCCAGGAGTTCGACCGTGGATGCCCTGTACCCCCGACTGCTCGTCACCCGCTTCGCCGACTGCTTCGCCTTCTACCGCGCGACACTCCCGCCGCTCACTGGCGCCACCCTGGTCAAGGGCACGCCCGAGGGCCCGTACGCCAACTGGGACGTCGCCGACCAGGCCGTCCTCGTCCTCTTCGACCGCGCCGCGATGGCCGCCACCCTCGGCACCGTCGACCTGCCCGCCCGGCACGCCGCGCCCGCCCAGGACGCCGCGATGCTGGTGTTCCGGGTGGACGACGTGGACGCCGCCCTCGACCTCTGCCTGCGCCACGGCGGCACCCCGGTCGCCGCAGCGACCGACCGCCCGGAGTGGGGCCCGAACCTCCGCAGCGCGCATCTGCGCGACCCGGACGGCCACCTGATCGAGCTGCAGTCCTACTGACACGGTTGCCGCCGACGACGGCCCGGCAGGCCCCCGCCAATCTGCCGGTGAAGCTGCCGCAGGCTCCCGCCCGGCCGCCATAACCTTCACTCGGCGCCCACCGGAACACCACACTGACGGACCGTCAGAAAACGGGCGCCGCAGGCCCATCACCTTCGAGAGGACCCGAAGACCGCCCATGACCAGTCTCCGTCTACGAGCCGCAGCCCTGACGGCCGTCGCCGCGATCGGGTTCGCCACCCTGAGCGCCGGCGCCGCCCAGGCCGCCCCCGCCCGGACCTCGGCCCCGGCGGCCGCCCAGGCGGCCCCGGCCGCCACGGCAGCCGCGCTGTCCGCCCCCACGCACATCCCGATGAACAGCGTCATCTCCAGGAACCAGGCCTGGTACTCGCCCGACCACCACATCATGCTGGCCATGCAGGGCGACGGCAACGTGGTCCTCTACCGCGACACCACCCCGATCTGGGTGGCCAAGGGCGCCATACCCAACGGCAACATCCTGGCCATGCAGGGCGACGGCAACCTCGTCGTCTACGCCGCCGACAACACCCCGCTCTGGTGGAGCGGGACGGCCGGTCACCCCGGCGCCGAGCTGACCGTCTACAACGAGGGCGTCATCGCGGTCGAGCTGAACGGCACCGTCCTCTGGACCTCGGCCCCGCCCGCTCCCCACCTCCCGCCCTGCCCGGTGTGGGGCCCGCCCTACCCCGGCCAGTGGATCCCGCCGTGGTGCCCGACCTGGCCGTTCCCCAGCTAGGTCTGTCCGCCCCCGGGCGCTCGGACCCCGGGCGCTCGGACCCCGGGCGCTCGGACCCCGGGCGCGCAAGGCTCGCCCGCACGCCCGGGGTGAGGCGGTCCGGGTCGGTCGTCACGCCCGACCCGGACC
>NZ_JBHWBZ010000002.1:221445-255962 GCF_042735475.1 Kitasatospora sp. NPDC059577
CCGCGAGCTCGACCCGGGGCCGTCGTCCCGCGTCGATCTCACTCCCCCCATCCCCCATTTTTTTTCTGTTTTCTGGGGGGTCCCCAACCCCCCCCCGCCCCCGCCCGTCGGCCCGCCCCGTCAGCGGTGGAAGACCTGCAGCTCCCGCACCGCGTCGTTGAAGTTCGCCCCGAGAGCCGGGGCCGGCAGGTCCACGGTCTTCTCGACGTCGAGGGTGGACCAGAGGTGGGCGGCGTTGCAGTTGTCGTAGCCCTTCATCGAGGACACGTTGAGCGCCACGTCGAAGTAGTTCACCAGGTGGTAGCCGGTGGCGTCGCAGCCGCCCGCGTCCCCGTAGAAGGCGTAGATGACGCCGCCGCCGTAGCCGACGTCCTTGAACTCCTCCAGCAGGAGCGTGCGGTCGGCCGGCTGCTCCGCCGTACGGGTGCGGCCGTCGGCCAGGGCGAGCGCGTCGGCCAGGGAGTCCGGCGAACAGGAACGCCCGAGGAGCGGCGAGCCGCCGCCCGCGCCCGGCGCGTGCCCGACCACGGCGGCGCAGTACCGGACGTCGGGCACGGGCAGCGGTCGGAGCCGGGTCGCGTCGGCCGGGGCGGCCGCGACCGCCCCGGCGAGGGCCAGACAGCCGGCGAGGACGGGGGCGACGAGTCTTCGGGGGGTGCGCATCGGGAACCTCCGGGACGGGTGGGGCCAGCGGCGGCCGTGGACTCGGCCACCGCGCCCATTCGACGGGCGGCCGGCGTCCACGGCCCGGCCGACACACCGCTCACCGCACTGGTCCTCCGGATGCCACCGCCTGCGCGACGGCCCGCTCACCCCACGGCGCCGTCCTCCCACAGCTCGGCGCCGCACCCGGCCACCCGTGCGCCGATCCGCGCCCACGCCTCCTCGGCCGGCAGCGGCTCCAGCCTCCGGCCGTTCCGCAGACGCAGCGCGACCCGGTCGTCCCCGGCCTCCCTGGCGCCGATCACCGCCTGGTACGGCACCAGCCGCGCCTCCCGGATCCGGGCACCGAGGGTGCCGCGCTCGGGCCCGGCGACCTCGGCGCGCAGACCGAGGTCGAGGCAGCGCTGCCGGAGCCGTTCGGCCTGCGGCAGTTCGGCGTCGGAGACCGGCAGCAGCACCACCTGGACGGGCGCGAGCCAGGCCGGGAACGCGCCGCCGTACAGCTCGATCAGGTGGGCGACCACGCGCTCGACGCTGCCGATCACGCTGCGGTGGACCATCACCGGACGGTGCCTGGCGCCGTCCGGGCCGATGTAGTGCAGGTCGAACCGCTCGGGCTGGTGGAAGTCGACCTGGACGGTGGAGAGGGTGAACTCGCGTCCGGCGCCGTCGGCGATCTGCACGTCGATCTTGGGCCCGTAGAACGCGGCCTCGCCCTCCGCCGCCTCGAACGGCACCCCGGAGCGTTCCAGCACGTCGGTGAGCAGCGCGGTGGCGCGTTCCCAGAGCGCCGGATCCGCCACGTACTTGCCGCCCGCGCCGGGCAGCGAGAGGCGGTACCGGACCGGGACGATGCCGAGCGCGGCGTGCGCCTCGCGGATCAGCTCCAGTGCGGCGACGGCCTCGTCGGCGGCCTGCTCCGCGGTGCAGAACACGTGGGCGTCGTTCAGCTGGATCGCCCGGACCCTGGTCAGCCCGCCCAGCACCCCGGACGGCTCGGAGCGGTACATGCCGCCCAGTTCGGCCATCCGCAGCGGGAGTTCCCGGTAGCTGTGGGAGCGGGAACGGAAGATCAGCGCATGGTGCGGGCAGAGGCTGGGCCGCAGCACCACCTCTTCCGAGCCGAGGGCCATGGGCGGGAACATGTCCTCGCGGTAGTGCGCCCAGTGGCCGGAGATCTCGTACAGCTCGCGTTTGCCGAGCACCGGTGAGTAGACGTGGCGGTAGCCGGCCCGGCGCTCGCGGCCGCGGATGAACTCCTCCAGGGTGTGCCGGACGGCCGCGCCGTCCGGCAGCCAGTAAGGAAGGCCGGAGCCCATCAGCGGGTCGGTGTCGAACAGGTCGAGTTCACGGCCCAGCTTGCGGTGGTCGTGCGCGGTGCGGCTCTGCGCGGTGCGGCTCTGTGCGGTGCGGTCGTGCGCGGGACGGTCGTGCGCGGTGCGGCTCTGCGCGGTGCGGTCGGGCTCGCGGTGGCCGTGCTGCGGGTTCACGTTCACGGTGGTGGTCTCCACTCTGGTGCTGCGGGCGAGTGGAGCCGGGAACGACGAAGCCCCGGGGCACTCGCCCCGGGGCTTCGGACTAGGTCAGCAGTCAGCGCGCCGGGACTCTTTCCGGCGTCGTCGTGGCGAGTGCAGCGCGCTTCATGTGATCAACCGTAGCAGGTCGACCGGCCGGCGCGGGGCCCCTCCGAACGGCTTCCGACGGACGGCCCCGGCCCGGACGGCGCCCGTACGCAGCGACGTCAGCGCCGTGCATCGCCCGTACGTAGCGACGTCAGCGCCGTGCGTCGCCCGTACGAAGCAACGTCAGTACAGGACCACGCAGTCGCGCGCACCGAGCGCGTCCAGCAGTCGGGCCGACGGCCGGACGTCGTTCCACCGCAGGTCCAGCTTCTCCAGGGCCGGCAGCGCGCCCGGTTCGCCGAGCCAGCGCGGCAGTTCGGTGATCCGGTTGCCGCGCAGGTCGAGGCGGCGCAGCCGCGGCAGTCCGGCGAGCACGGCCGGGACGGCGGTGAGGGAGTTGTCCCTGAGTTCCAGCTCGCGCAGTTCGGTGAGCCCCGCCACGGAGTCCGGCAGATCGCTCAACTCGTTTCCCTGAAGCCAGAGTTCGCGGATCGCTCCGAGCTTGCCGATCTCCTCGGGTAGCGCGCCGAGCCGGTTGTGCTGCGCCCGGAGTTCGACCAGGGAGGCCATCTCGCCGATGGTGGCGGGGAGTTCGGTGAGCCGGTTCTCGCCGACGTTGAGGTAGCGCAGCGCGGTGAGCCGTCCGAGGGTGTCCGGCAGGGCGGTCAGCGCGTTGTCGTGCAGGTAGAGGAAGTCGCCCAGCCCGGTGAGGGCGCCCAGTTCGGCGGGCACCTCGGCGAGCTTGTTGTGCCCGAGGTCGAGGGTGCGCAGCCCGGTCAACCGTCCGATCTCCGGCGGGAGTTCGGCGATCCCGGTGTCGGCGAGGATGAGCACCGTCAGGTCGGTGCGGTCCCACACCCCGGCCGGCACTTCGCCGAGCGGCTGCCGCCAGAGGTTCAACGTCACGTCCGTCACTGCGGCACTCCTCGGGTCTGCGGAAGCCGGAGGGTGCCGTCCACGACGCGGTGGCGCGGGGCCTCCGGGAACCCGGCGAGGTTATCGCGGCGCGGACCGCCGGTGGCAGCCGACCCGGACGCGCGGCCACTCCGGCCCGTCCGCGCATCGAGGATTCCCTCTCGGATTCCCGTCTGGGGCTCCTCGTGGAGGGCTCGCCGTCGAGCACTCGCGTCGAGGACTCCCCCAGGCGGACGGGCCGGACGGTGACACGCCCCCGCGGGGTCAGTGAGGTACCCCGCCGGGGCCGTCGGCGCACCCGGATGGCGTCACCGGGTGCCGCAGAAGGCCTGCTCCAGGAAGCCGGCCTCCGCCACCGCCTGCGCCTGGAGCTGCGTGCCGTCGCCGCGCGGGGTGACGGACAGCGCGACCTGCCGGCTCCCCGAGTTCCACAGCTGCGAGCTGTAGCCGGGTACCCCGCCGTCGTGCCCCCAGACCACCCCGCAGGAGAGCTGCCACCGGGCCAGTCCGAGCCCGTAGCTCAGGCCCGTGGGATGACCGTCGGCCTCGATCGGGACGGTCGTGGTCATCTCCTTCATCAGCTGCGGCGGGAGCAGCCGGCCACCGGTCAGGGCCTGCTCGAAGCGGCCCAGGTCGCTCAGGGTGGAGATCAGTTCGCCCGCCGAGTTCGCCCAGGAGACGCTCGCCACGGTGACGTCCCGGTCGCTGCGGTCCGCCGGGCCGGGGCCCTCGGGGAGCGTGAGGTAGCCGTGCGCGTGCGGGCCCCGGATGTCGGTCGCCGTCCCCGGGAAGTACGTCCCGGTCAGCCCGAGCGGGCGCAGGATGCGTGCGGTGATCTCCTGCGCGTACCCGTGCCCGGTGACCCGCTCGATGATCATGCCGAGCAGGGTGTAGTTGACGTTGGAGTAGCCGAAGCGGGCGCCCGGAGGGAAGGCGGGTGTGTGCGCGACCGAGGCCGCGACCACCTGGGCCGGGGTGATCGTCCTGGTCAGACCGCCTTGGTCCAGCCAGTTCCGGAGCACCGCCGGGTCGCCCAGGTCGGGGAAGACGCCGCCCTTCTCGTTGGTCGCGTCCCAGAGGCCGGACGTGTGGTCGAGCAACTGGCGCACGCTGATGTCCGCGCCGTTCGGGAGCAGTCCCGGCAGGTGGCGCTCCACCGGGTCGTCCAGGCCGATCCGGCCCTCCCCCACCAGCTGGAGCACGGTGGTGGCGGTGAACACCTTGGTGATGCTGCCGGCCCGGAACCGCCCGTCCGTCCGGACCGGCGCGCCGGTGGCCAGGTCGGAGACGCCGGATCCGCCGCGCCAGACCCCGTTCCGGTCCCTGACCTCGGCGATCGCCGAGACGGCGCCGGCCCCGGTCACCGCCCGCAGCGCCGCTGTCCGGCGGCCGGCGGTCTCCTGCTGTCCGGCGGCGCCCTGTCCGCCGTCCACCTCGGCGGCACCCGCCGAGGCGACCGGCGCGGCCAGTGCCAGACAGACCGCCGCCACCAGCGCGGACCCCGCGCGGCGCGCCGTACGGCCCGCACCCCGCCGCGCGCGCCCCGCGCCCCGTTTCGTACGCCCCCCACCCTGCTCCATGTGTCCCCACCCTCAGCGCGGCGAGCACTCCCTCGCCCTCGAAGCCCAGCTTCGCCGCCGCCCTGACGGTCGGTCATCCACCGCCGGGAGGAACCGTCCGTCCACCCCCCATAGGAGGGCCTACGCCGAAAGGCGGAGAACCCCTCCTCGAACCGCTGCGGCTCGGGCCCGTCCCGCCCGGAACCCTCCGGCTCGGGCCCGTCCCGCCCGGAACCCTCCGGCTCGTACCGCTACCGCGCCGGCGCCGGACGGACGGGGTGCTTGCTCATGATGGACACCCGGTTGAAGGCGTTGATGGTGATCGCGACCCACACCACCGCGGAGATCTCCGCCTCGCCCAACACCTCGCGCGCAGCGGCGTAGGCCGCCGCCTGGAGGGCCGCGTCCGCCGGGTCGGTGGTCGCCTCGGCCAGCGCGAGGGCGGCGCGCTCCCGCGCGTCGAACACCTCGGTGTCGCGCCACGCCGGGAGCACGCCCAGCCGCTGGGTCGTCTCGCCCTCGCGCAGCGCGGCCCTGGTGTGGACGTTCAGGCAGTAGGCGCAGCCGTTGATCTGCGACACCCGGAGGTTGACGAGCTCGACCAGCCGACGGTCCAGGCCGGCTTCCGCGGCCACCTCGCGGGTCGCCTCGGCGGCCGCGACCAGCGCCTTGTAGGCCTGGGGGCTCTGCTTGTCGATGAACACCCGCCGGTCCGTCGGGACCACCGTCACATCACTCACCTGGACTCCTTAGGCTTGATCGCTGTCGCCCGCCACTCTGCCATGGCATGATAGTTGAATATAGAACTATCATGCCCGCAGAACCAGCGCACGACCCCGCACCTGGGAGGGACCCCGACCGTGAGCACCACCGAGACCGACCTCGTCGAGCCGCACGCCGCCGACCCGCGCGTGGAGGTCCTGTCCCCGCGGGACGTCCCCCTCGGCGGCCCGCGCGCCATGACCGTACGCCGGACCCTGCCGCAGCGCTCCCGCACCCTGATCGGCGCCTGGTGCTTCGTGGACCACTACGGCCCCGACGACGTCGCCGACACCGGCGGCATGGACGTCGCCCCGCACCCGCACACCGGGCTGCAGACCGTCAGCTGGCTGTTCACCGGCGAGATCGAACACCGGGACAGCCTCGGCGTCCACGCCTACGTCCGCCCCGGCGAGGTCAACCTGATGACCTCCGGCCACGGCATCGCCCACTCCGAGGTCTCCACCCCGGCCACCACCACCCTGCACGGCGTCCAGCTGTGGGTCGCCCTGCCCGAGGAACACCGGCACACCGGCCGCGACTTCCACCACCACGCCCCGACCCCGGTGCGGCTCGACGGCGGCGAGGCCCGGGTCTTCCTCGGCACCCTGGCCGGCGACACCTCCCCCGTCCCCACCTTCAGCCCGCTGCTCGGCGCCGAGATCACCCTGCGCCCGCACGCCACCGTCACCCTCGCCGTCGACCCCGCCTTCGAACACGGCCTCCTGGTCGACCGCGGCGAGGTCCGCTTCGCCGGCACCCCGCTCCACCCCAACGACCTCGGCTACCTGGCCCCCGGCGCCACCACCGTCACCCTCACCAACACCGGCGACACCGACGCCCGGACCGTCCTCCTCGGCGGCACACCCTTCCAGGAGGAGATCGTCATGTGGTGGAACTTCATCGGGCGGTCCCACGAAGACATCACCCGAGCCCGCGAGGAATGGATGAGCTCCGACAACCCCGCCCGCTTCGGCGAGGTCCAGGGCTACCCGGGCGACCGCCTGCCCGCCCCGGAACTCCCCGGGATCCCCCTCAAGCCCCGGGGAAACGTGCGCTGACCTGGGCGTTTGCCGATCGGGGGTGCGGCGGCCGGGTCCGCCGCACCCCTGAGCCGGAGCCTCCCTCCGCCCACCCCGAAGCGCCCCTGTCGACAGTCGCCTCCGCACTCGACACGTGACACCGTTCGACCATCCACGACAGCGCCTGACAGGACCAATGCTGACTCAATGCTGAGTTTGCTGACGGTCCATCAGAACAGACCGGAGCACTCACGGAGCCCGGGAAGTCACCGTTGGGTACCGCCGCGTGTTTTTATCGGGGTGAAGTAGAGCCACGACTTCGCTCTGTCGGGGAGCCAGCGGTTCTCCGGTGAGTTTGGGAGCCAACCCGTGTGATGGTGTGGAACATGCCGCCTTCGGAGCAATCGCGGGGGCTTGCGCCGTCTGGCCGTCACGTTGTGCCTGTTGATCACGGTCCAGGTCAGGGAGACCGCTGGTGCACAGGTCACGTGAGTGGCTGTTCGAGAGGACCCGCCGGGCCAAGCGTGAGCAGGGGCTGTCGGGGCGGGAGATCGCCGTGCGGTTCAAGGTGTCGCGGAACACGGTGAAGAAGGCGTTGGAGTCGCCGGTGCCACCAAAGCGCAAGTCGCCGCCGCCGCGCAAGAGCGTGCTGGAGCCGGTGAAGGGCTTCATCGACGCGATGCTGCGCGAGGACTTGGAGGCATCGGCGAAGCAGAAACACGCGATTCCGCGGATCATCGAGCGCCTGGCTGCGGAGCACGACTTCGAGCTGGGCCGCCCCACCACGGTCTGGGACTACGTGTCCAAGCGGCGCCCGGAGATCCGTGCGGAGGCGCTGGAGGGCCGTCGGCGCCTGGACGGAATGTTGCCGCAGGCGAAGAGGCCGGGCGAGTAGGCGGAGGTCGACTTCGCGGACTTCTGGCTGGACCTGGCTGGGCAGCGGCGCAAGTGCGTGCTGTTCACGCTGCGGCTGTCCTACTCGGGCAAGGCCGTCCACCGACCCACGTCCCAGGGGGCGTTCCTGGAAGGGCACGTGAAGGCGTTCACCGTGTTGGGCGGGGTGCCGTCGGTGCACATCCGGTACGACAGCTTGAAGCCGGCGGTCAAGCAGGTGCTGTTCGGGCGCTCGCGGCTGGAGTCGGCGCGGTGGGCGTCGTTCAAGTCCTGGTACCAGTTCTCGGCGTTCTACTGCGCGCCCAGTTAGGACGGAGCGCACGAGGAGGGCGGGGTGGAGCACGAGGGCGGCAGGTTCCGCCGCAAGCACCTGGTCCCGCTGCCGGCGGTCGAGTCGCTGGCGGAGCTGAACGAGCGCATGGCCGCGATCGACGTCGCGGAGGACGCCCGGCACATCCACGGCCGGCCGACGTCGATCGGGTTCGACTTCGAGGCGGAGCGGGACCGGCTGCGGCCGTTGCCGGCGGACGACTACGACTGCGGGATCGACCTGAGCCCGACGGTCGCAAGGAACTCCCGGATCACGGTGCGGCAGTGCTACTACTCGGCGCCGGCGAAGTTCATCGGCGCCAAGGTGCGCGTCAAGCTGCGGGCGAACGAGTTGTGGGTGTTCGACGGGCGCAAGGTCGTCGCCCGCCACCCGCGCCTGACGCGCCGTTACACCTACCACGACCCGCTGGACCACTACCTGGAGATCCTGCTGGCCAAGCCCGGCGCGTTCGCCGGGGCCTCCGCGCTCGCGCAGGCCCGCGCGGAGGGCGGCTTCACCAAGGTCCACGAGGCGTTCTGGGCGGCTGCGAAGACCAGGGCCGGCGACCGTGAGGGCACCGGATGCTGATCGAGGTGCTGCTGCTGCACCGCCAGCTCCCGCCGGAGGCGCTGGTCGCGGCGATGGAGACCTGCTTGCGGGTCGGGTCGGTCTCCACCGACATGGTCGCGATCGAGGCCCGCAAGGCGATGGAGGGCACCGACGCTCACGACACCGAGCTCCTGGCCGGCCCCGACGAGGCGGCTGCGGACGGCTCCACGATCGCCCCTGCGGACGGCGGGGCCCAGGTGATCTCCCTGCACGCGCGCCGTCTGCCGCCCGACCCGCGCCAGGCACTGCCCGACATGAGCAAGTACGACCGGCTGCTGAGCCCGGTCGCCAGCCGCGACAGCCGGACCCAGAAAGGCCACGGCGCATGAGGCCGACCATCACCGTCACCGACCAGGACGACGAGCAGGACACCGGCAAGGTCCCCGGCCGCAGGATGTCGCTGCCCGGCGACCCGGAGGACATGCTCATCGACGAGGCATGCCGCGAGCTTCGCCTTCCGGCGTTCCGCGAACGGTTCATCGACCTGGCCAGCACCGCCCGGCGCGAGCAGGCCACCTACAAGCAGTTCCTGCTGGCCCTGCTGCAGGTCGAACTCGCCGACCGGGACCTTCGCCGCCAACAACGGCTGCTCAGGTTGGCCCGCTTCCCGCGGCCCAAGCGGCTGGAGGACCTCGACTTCGAGAAGAACCCCAACGTCACCCCCGAGGTCGTCGCGGACCTCAAATCCCCGACCTGGGTCCGCGAGGGCCGGCCGCTGGTGCTGATCGGCGACTCCGGCACCGGCAAGTCTCACCTGCTGATCGGCATCGGCACCGCGATCGCCGAGACCGGCCTGTCGGTCCGCTACACCACCACCAGCGCGCTGGTGAACGAGCTCGCCGAGGCCGACGCGAGCCGCCGCCTGTCCTCCGTGATCGCCCGCTACAGCAAGATCGACCTTCTCTGCCTGGACGAGTTCGGCTACCTCAACCTGGACCGCAAGGGCGCCAAGCTGCTGTTCCAGATCTTCACCGAACGCGAGGAGCGCAAGGCCACCGCGGTCGCCACGAACTCACCCTTCACCGAATATGAGGATGTAGAGGTGGACGGCGCCGGCCAGGGCGAGCGGGGCGATCGTGGAGAGCACCGCGACCACCGAGTCGCTGAGCCGCAGACCGGCGGTGGCGCTCTGCTCGTTCAGCCGCACGGCGTGCAGGGCGTTCGCCCACAGGCTCGCTCCGGTGGCCGTGCCGAAGAGCAGCCAGACGTAGGCGCGGGCCCGCATCGGGGCGTCGCGCATCACGAGCAGGGCGCGCACCCCGTAGGCGATGAAGCCGTCGATCACGAGCGGGAAGACGTAGGTGAGCAGGCCCCTCACGTGGATGGCGACGGCCATCTGCTGCAGCGCGTCGTACGAGAGCGCGCAGCCCGCACTGCCGAGGGCGATGACGACGGTCCGGTCCCAGCCGGTGACGTGCACGGAGTTCGGGGTGGTCGCGGTGGTGGTGCTCATGCGGCCGTCCCGAAGTCGTCGCGGTGCAGTTGGTCGGTGCCGCCCTGTTCGGCGGCGGTGCGGGTGGCCTGTTCAGCGATCTGGCGGTGGCGGATCGCGCGGCGGGTTTCGCGGTAGAGCTTGAGGGCGTGCTCCGGGCTGATCTTGAGGAGCCAGGCGAGGCGCTCGACCGACACGGCCTGGCGGTATCCGGCGAGGACGACGGCGCGGCGCTCGGCGCGGGTGATGTGGATGTCGCGACCGGCCAGCACGGCGTTGACCCGGCTGTAGTCGAGGCGTTCGCTGAGCCTGGTGTGCAGGGGTTCGCGCTCCTCCTCGGTGAGGCCGCCCCGGATGCCGTGGGAGTCGCCCGTCTCCAGCGCGGCGTCCAGGCAGGCGCGGGCGACCGGACACTGGGCGCACAGCGCCTTGGCGGTGGTGATCGCGGCCGTGTCCTCCGGACCGGGGAAGAACACCTCGGGGTCGACGGGGTTGTACTCGCTCGGGGTGCAGACGGCTTGGTCCTGCCAGGTCTGGTCGCCGAGTGTGCGGTGGCGGACGGGGCGGATCGTGGTGGTCATGCGGGGTTGCTCCGATCGCTCTCCGCGTGCGAGGTCGGCGTCGGCGGAGAGGTGCGCTGGGTCGGTGAAGGGTGAGCAGCTCGCCGTGGGGCGGCCGGGCGCGGCGGTGGCTCAGGCGGCGCGCTGGAGGCGTCTGCGGTCGACCGGCTCGAAGCTGACCCGGGTGGTCATCTGGGCGAGTCGGGAGGTGACGCGGTCACCGAGGCAGGTGCGGAGGTCCTTGATCGGCAGGTTGCTGGTGATCAAGGTCGGGAGCATGTGGTTGTAGCGACGGTTGATCAGCCGGTAGGTCTGCTCTTCGACGAACTCGCTCGACTTGGCGGCGCCGAGGTCGTCGAGGATCAGCAGCGGCACCCGACTGTAGGTGGCGAGGACCCGCTCGGCGTCGGTGTCCGAGTTCGGCCGCAGTGCGGCATAGAGGTCCGCGGCGGTGGTGGCGCGCCAGCGCACCCCGATGCCGGCCTGCACGAGGGCGCGGACGGCGCCGTACGCCTCGTGGGTCTTCCCGGCGCCGATGACTCCGGCCATCAGCAGGCTGGGGCCGATGGCGACCTGGCGCCGGGCGCCGAGGCTCGGGGCGGTGGCCTGGGCCACCACCTGCCGCACCCATGCCAGGACATCGGGGTGCTGGGCGAGCGCGTCGCGGTAGCGCGGCGGCAACCCGACCGACAGTGCTTCCTCCGCCGAGTACGGCCCCGGCTCGTCCGGGAGGGCGTCGACCACGTGCTGGTCGATGCCCCGGGCGGCGAGGATGCGGGCCATCCGGTCGAGCACCGAGGGCGCGTCGGCGAGGGCCTGCGGGTCGCGGTGAGTACGCATCACAGCTTCTCGGCGTAGGCGGCGACAGCATCGACCGGGTTGGTCCACGCCTGGTGAGCGGGCACGTTAGGCCGAAAGCCCGGCCGCGCCAAACCGGTACCTCGTGCGTTCATGGCGTCGTTGACCAGGCTCGGCAGCCGGGACGGGTGGCCCTGGATCTCGGCGAACCGGTGCAGCCCGGAACGGACGTGCTCGGCGGCGATGCCCTCGTCCAGCAAGGTCTTGACGACCTTGCCGAGGTGGCCGAGCACGCTGCCCGGCGGACGCTCGGCGCAGGCGGCGACGTACTCGTCGATCAGCTGGCCGGCCGAGACGGTGTCCGCGTCGGGCGCCTCGCGCCCCGTAGGGAAAGAAGATCCAGGATCCAAGATCCTAGATCCAGGCGCCGAGGACTCCGGGAGGGTTCGGCGAACCTTCGGGGAGGCTTCGCCGAAGGCCACCTGACCTTCGGTTTTACAGGGAGCCGGAACCGGCGTGGGCTCAGCCTCGATCGCCGGGGCGACTGCTTCGGAGGCGCCCGGATCCGTTTGCACCGGGGGCTCCGGAAAGTGCTCGCGCGGCTGCCGGAGTACTCCCCGAGTGTTCGCCGAGGTTTCGCCGAACACTCGGGGAGCACTCGCGGCGGCCTCGACTCCGGGCCCCGGGGTGCCGGCGAGGGCGGCCTGCTGGATACAGGGGCCCTTGCAGACGCCGCACCGCTCCGGCTCGCAGTGCGGGCACGCGGGTAGACGGCTGAGCGACGGCTTGTCGATCTTCTGGTGCTTGCGCCACGTCGGGTAGTGGAAGTACCGACGGCCGTCGCAGCCGGTGTAGCGGCAGATCGCGCCAACGGCGGCGAGCTGCTGAAGGTGGTCCTCGACGTCAGCGCGGCCGATCTCCTCGCGCATCGGCCAGACGAGGCCGTAGACGATGGCGGCATTGTCGCGGTGGCGGCCGTGGTCGTCGGCGTGGTTGGTCATGCCGAGGAAGGTGACCATCGCGGGGATGGGCACCTCGGCCAGCGTCTCGGAGACCCAGGTCTCCGGCTTGACCGAGCGAATGCGCGCCATGTCAGCGGCCCCGAACCGCGTCGTTCGCACGGACGGCGGGCTGTCCGTCGGCGAGGCCCCGGAGGTGCAGGCGGGTCCAGGCAGCGCCCGGGATCACGTCCGGGAGCCTGGCGCCAAGGCGAGGCGTCACGCCGGCATCCGGGCGGCAGGTTGGGGTTCCGCTGCGTGCGGCAGACATGCGATACTCCGTGCTTCGTAGGAGCGCGCGCGGCGGTCCTCGTGCGAAGAAGTCCCGCTGCGCGCGTGGTAGTGAACCGACGCCCTTCGGGGTGTCGGACCCGGCGTCCGGAGTTGGTAGCTCCAGGACGCCGGTCTCATTTCAGGGCTCGGACGGCACCCTTGGTGCCGTCGCCCTCTCATCCATCTGCGCTCTTTGCGGCGGGAGCAGCACCATAGGGCCCCTCTGGCCTACAGGTCCACCCTGTTCTCAGACCACCGAGTGCCACAGTCAGGACGAGAGACTCGCCTCACTCATGGTGACGACCTGGTCGCCCGCCAGGCGGGCCACACCCACCCGGCCGCCGTCCGAGTTCCGATTCATCTGAATCCTCATTATGTGATTCCCCATCAAGCGATCTCTGGAAGCCGATAACGCCAGGGGCGACATTAAGGAGAGGTCGGGATATGGGTCAATAAATTACAGATATCTACGCGAGTAGACACGAGGCCTTTTCGGAGACTGAGAAATGATCTTCCGCTCTCACTCCGACAACGCTCCGCAAGCGGATCACCCAAGCACCACATGGCCTGCGAGCAGGACTCCTCACTGTAAGCAAGCAGTCGATTTCGGTAGCTAAGAGTCACGTGACGGATACCACTCGCTGTTGCCCGTCAACCCTCACCCCTATATGCACCATCGAGAATCGCATTCCCAAGGCAGGTATATTCGCTGTCCGAGGCAGCCCGAGAAGGCGCCTCGTCGAGAAGCGGACATACAACATTTAGGGTTGAACAAGATGCGCGCAATAGCCGTGCGGGAGTTCGGCGGCCCCGAGGTTCTGGAGCTGACCGAGATGCCCGAGCCGGGCGACCGCCCCGGCCACCTTCGGCTCCGCACCCGGCTGGCTGGCGTCAACTACGCCGACGTCCATCTGCGCGAAGGCACCTACCCAGCTCCCATGCCGGCCCCGTTCATCCCGGGGAACGAAGTCCTGGGCAGCACCGAGGACGGACGCCGCTACGTCGCGCTCGGCCGCGGCGGCGGCTACGCCGAGACCGCGGTAGTCCACCGCAAGCTCACCTTCGAGGTGCCGGACGGCGTGGCCGACCACGACGCCGTCGCCCTCACGCTCCAGGGCAACACCGCGTGGCACCTGCTCTTCACCGACCTGCGGGTGACCGCCGAGGACACCCTCCTGGTCCCGGCCGCCGCCGGCGGTGTGGGCTCCCTCGCCGTGCAGCTCGCCAAGCACGCGGGTGCGAGGGTCGTCGCCATGGCCTCAAGCGAAGCCAAGCGGCGCACCGCCGTCGAGCTGGGTGCGGACGCCGTCGTCGACTCCTCGACCACGGCGGGTCTCACCGAGCGGATCCTCGACGCAGCGGGCGGCCCCGTTTCCGCCGCCCTGGAGATGACCGGCGGCGACGTCTTCCACGCCACCCTCGCCGCGCTCACCCCGCGCGGCAGGATGTCCGTCTTCGGCGCCGTCACCGGGGTTGACGGTCTCGTGCCCATCACCAGCCTGCTCGCCGGGTCCAAGGCCGTCAGTGGCTTCTGGCTCCCGAACCTCTACCCGTCGCGCACCCACCTCAAGGACTCGATGTGCGCGCTGTTCGCGGCCGTCGCGGACGGCTGGCTCAAGCCGCTCAACGGCCCGGTCTACAAGCTCGGCCAGGCCCGACAGGCCCACCACGACCTCGCGGCCCGCCTGACTGCCGGCAAGGTCGTCCTCGACGTCGCCCGCTGACCGCCCCTCCTCGCGCCCCCTCTCCTGACAGGTCGCCGCGGAACGCCGTCCTGCCGCCGTCGAACGGCGCCCCAAACCCTCGGAACCCTCCATTGATGAAGATCAGCACCCCGCCAGCCACCGGTACCGTGCCAGAGCAGCGCCAGAGCGACGTGCCGAGCAAGCCGCCTTCCTCGCTCGCGGCGCGTGCCTTCGCCGTCCAGCAGGCCTTCACCCGGCTCCCCGGCGATGTGCACCCGCTACGGGCCATCGCAGGCGCTGCCGGCCTCGACGATGCCACCACGCACCGCATCCTGCAGACCGGCGTCAGCGACGGCGTTTTCGAGCAGGTCGGAAGAGGGCGGTACCGCCTCGGCACTGGCACCGCCCGCGCCGGCGTCCAGGCCATGGCCCACTCCCCCGGCGCCGCGTCGACCCACGGCATCCTGGAGCGCCTCCACTTGGCCACCGGCGGCCTCGCCCTGCTCTACGTCCTCGCTCCATTCGGCGGCGCGAAGCGGCTCTGTACCGACTACGTCATCGGCGACCTGGACCCGGCTGAGGTCGGTATGTCTGCCGAAGACGTCGTCTCAGTCTCACGTTCCCTGCGCACCGGGGCTTCCGGGCGCGTCATCCTCGCCTACCTGCCCCGAACCATCCAGGACCTCGTCCTCGCCGAGGAAGTACCGCCCACCGCCGGCCCGGGTGTCATCCGCGACAACAATGCGCTCGCGGGGACCCTCAACGAGATCCGCCAACTCGGCTTCGGGGTCGGCCGCCAAGAGTGCATGCCCGGCTGGGACTCCGTCGCCGCACCCGTCCTGTGGCACGACTCCATCATGGGCGCCGTCCTGCTGCTCCGGCGATCTGCCGAAATGCCCGCCGATCTCCGTCCGTTGATCTACCACACCCTCAAGGCAGCTGAGAGCATCAGCGAGCTGACCACCAGCCCGCTCTCAGCCGCCATCTGACTGCAGCGGCAGTCAGTGACTCGCGCAGCAGCGTGCGGAAGAGGCCACAGGCCGTCCGCGCAATCTCGGATGACGGCGTGTCGGTGGTGGGCGCGAAACTGATGCGGAGCAGTCGAGCGGCCCGCCCAGTCGGGCATGAAGGGGGACGGGATGAGTTGGCTCGCCGTACGCTCCGGTGCCGGGAGCTGGGTCCGCGGCAGACTTGCCGCGCAGCACCGGCAGGTGGATCTGGTCACCGCCACGCGGGCCGCCCGCGAGCTGGTCCGGCTCGTCGGACTGGACCCGGCGGACCGGGTCGCCTTCGCGCCGGTGCGTACCGCGATCGAGCGGCGGATCAGCGTCGAGCGCCAGTACTACTACCAGCGGCTGTCCCCGTGGCTGGTCCTGCTGGCGGTGCCGCCATTCCTCGTGATTCTCGGAGGGAACCCGCGCGCAGCCGCGACCGTAGTCGCGCTGCCGGTAACAGCCCTGGCGGCCCGGATGCTGACTGTCCGATACCGGGGTGCCCAGGTCCGGCTGGCGACCCTTCTCACCCTGGTCTTCACCACCTTTCTCTGGGCCAGCGCGGTGACGCAGCACGGGAGGTCGGTCGCGCCGTGGTACCTCCCGGAGATCGCGAAGGGGGCGTTCGCCCTGCTGGTCCTTGTCGAGGCCCCGATCCTGGGCCTGTGGTGGTTGCACTATCGGAGCCGGGTGAATGAGGATTGCCACGCCCACGACCGGCTCGTCGTCGGGGTGGTGGAAGTGGCGCACCGGATTCATCGGGAGCGTTCCGGCTGGCGCTCGGCGGCCACGTGCCGGAAGTGGACGCAGGACATCGACGACCTCGCCGTCGATGCCGCCCGCTGCTTGGCACTGCCGGAGCGTACCGATACGGCGGACCGGCGCCTGCGCGCGGAGTTGCGTGTCGAGGCCGAACGGATCGCGGAGGGCATCCGACTGTTGAAGGCGGAGCTGGTACGGGCCCGCTCCGAAGAGGACGTATCGGATGTTGTGGCATCGCTGGTGCGCGGCCTGCTGCTGGTCGCCCTCATCGACCGGGCCGCGCTGCTGGCGACCGCCCCGCCAGCCCCGGCCCCTCCTCGCCTTCTGGCCCGGCTCGGTGCACAGCTCGTCCCGGCTTGCGTACTCCTCCTGGCCGCCTGGCTGGTCCCGATGATCCCCGTGGTCGCGGACCGGCCGAGCGTGGCTCAGGCAGCAATGTGGTCGCTGATGATCTCGGCGGGCACGGTGCTGGCGACGGCAAACTCAGAGGTTCGCAACCGGATCCAGGACGCGGTAGCGAAGGCTTTCCCGCCCGCCTAGGATCCACCGGCTCCCGCCGCTCGACGCCCGATTTCCTGCCCGGTTGCGCGTGCCGGCGGAGCGTACTGGTGCTCGCTGTACTTGGGCGCTTCGTCGATGTGACTGTGGGGCACTCTCCCCGGCCCCAGAACCCAAGGGAGGAGGAGTGCCCATCGGTGTACCTGCACTCCAACATGCGTAAGGGAGGGCATAGCCTGGGGCGATGCAGCTGAGCCTTGCGTACCGGATAGCGGAATCGTTGCTCGCGGGGATCCCCCTGCGCTGGGCGCACTCCCGCCGCGTCCTTGAGCGGTCCCGGTTGGTCGCGCCGACGCTCGGGTCGGATGGGGATCTGGTTGTAGTCGCCGCCGTTCTCCATGACGTTGGCTACGCCTCCGCTGCAGTCGAGACTGGTCAACACATGATCGACGGCGCACGATACTTGACCCGCATGGGTGTTGATCCGGTGGTCTGCTCGCTCGTCGCTTACCATTCCTCGTCGGAATGGGAGGCTGCAGAACTCGGCTTGTCGGCCGAGCTCGGGGAGTTTCGCCGACCGCCATCGGAGCTCCTGGACGCGATCACCTACTGCGATCTCACCAGCGGCCCGGACGGCTCCGAGGTCGATGCCGTCACCAGGCTCGACGAGGTCCTTAACCGATACGGTCCGAGCCACGTCGTCCACCGGGCGGTGTCGACGGCTCGGCCGACTCTGCTCGCCATGGTCGAGCGCGTGGAGAAGCGACTCGCCGAACAAAATCGGCCCTGATCAACCGAGGTGAGGAGCCACCTCATTCCGGAAGCCGTGGTCGAGTCGAAGCTTGGTTGTTGGGGCGATGTCCAAGTCCTCCAGGTCCTCGCGCGGAACCCACCGGACCTCAAAGGATTCAGAGCTGGCACTGATTTCACCGCCGACCGGCCTCGCACGGAAGCACAGGGAGAACTCCTGGCGCACTTCCCCGTCGGAGAACTCGATCACGTGTCCGGGGTTGCTGTACGTGCCGACGAGGCCGGTGACCTCGACCTCGATGCCAGTCTCCTCCCGCACCTCGCGCGCGACAGCCCCCGGAAGGTCCTCGCCGATCTCCAGGACACCCCCGGGCATTCCCCAGCGGCCATTGTCGGAGCGCCGCTCCAGGAGGAGTTCGCCGCGCTCGTTCACCACGAACGCGGTGACAGCGGGCACGATCCGCTGGGCCTTCGGGGCCTTCGGATCGTCGAAGTAGTCGGTACGGCTCACGATTCCTGCCTCGGTAGCGGGACGGCACCGGCCCAGACCTTCTCGAAGCTCTGCCGGTAGGTCGAGACCAGCTGGGCACCGACGACACGGCGCAGGTGAAGCACCGGGGTGAGCGGTGCACTCACCCCGTAGATCTGGGTGTTCACCAGCATCTCGTCGTCGAACCAGTACAGGGAGTTGTGCAGTGTGGACCGGTGCGTCCGGAACTCGATACCGGGCTCTCCGTAGAGCGGCCGGTAGAGCTTGATGACCTCGCGCACCTTGTACGCGACGCCCTCGCCGAGTTCCTCCTCCTCGCCGCGCCGCGCGACCTCCGAGCTCTCCGGGTCACCGAGCAGCACGCGGACACGGACGCCTGCCCGAGCCCGGTCGGTGAGCGTCCGGTGCCAGCGCGGATTCTCGGCGAGATGAACGCCGGCGTGGACGAGCACGCCGATGTCGGTCACGGCACGCTGGGTGAACTGGAGCCACAACTCCGGTGGCACGGAGGAACGGTGGGGATAGACGTGGACGATCTCGGCGTCGGCCTCGTCAAGGCGCTGGGTCTCGGACTTAGCGTCCGGCCAGAGGTAGTCCTCGTCGGTCTGCAGCTTGGCCGCCGCCGCCTGGCGGTGCCGCCGGTACGGTTCGCGGCTCTTGAGGATCCACCGCTCCACCGTCTTGGCATCGACGCCGCAGTGCTCTGCCAGTTCCTGCTCGGTGACTCCGCGGACGACCAGCGCCGACCGGAGGCGTTCGTTCGCCATGGCACTCCCGGATGGGACGTCTTGGGACGTACTGAGACCTCAGGACGATACCGAGGACGTCCCAAGACGTCCAGCTCGGACCTGATCATGTCCCTCTTCTCGCAGGCATTCTGAGTTCCCGTCACTCGACCGCATCAGGTCGGCCGGCCCGAATCCACCCGCTCATCTGCGGAGACCTGCCATGAACCCGCGCATCCTCAGCACCGTCGTCAACGAGCTCGTCAGCGCCGCCGACGTCCTGGCCGCCATCCACGTCAGCCCCGAGGGGCTTGTGCTCGGTGCCTCCCCCGGCGTCGACCGCGACGAAGCGGACCACTGGGCCGCCGTGATGGCGGCCCTCAACGCCGTGAGCAACCACGGCACCGAGATCATCGGTCGCCGCAACGCCGAGTCCAGCCCCTGGGGGCACAGCGTGATCGAGGACCGCTCCGGCCGGACCCTGCTCCTCGTCGGCGCCACCGACGGCTCGATGCTCGCCGTGGTGTGCGCGAGGACGGACCACCTGGGCGAGATCGCCTTCCGCCTCGTCCAACTGGCCGACGACGAACTCGCTCTGACGGAGGCGGCATGAAGACGACCGCCACCGCCAAGAGCACAGGGGCACCCCGACTGCCCCTGCCGCTGCCCGACCTCCTGTCGGCCGTCCACGTCCTCGACCCCCACACCCCCGGCGTGGCAGGCCTGGCCTCCTACCTGGCCCGGAGACACGCTCGGGTGACGGTCTCGCCGTCGCACTCTGATTCCCACCCCGACCTGCTCCAAGGGCTCGAACAGTGCAGTGTCGGCCTTCGGACGGCCGACCCCGGGACGGCCTCGCTGATCTGGGGCGGAGACAACTCCGTCGTCCACGAGGTCGCGGACCACGCCGCTGGCCGAGGCCTTCCCATCCTGGGCTACGCGCGGGCCGTCGAACTGCTGGCCGCAACGGCTCCGACCACGGTCGCCGTCGCCGGCAGCCACTCCACCACCATGGCTGCCGCCGCGCTCACCTGCGCGCTCACCAGCCGTGACCCCGGGTGGATCCTCGCTGAGGCGCCCAAGGGGGACTCCGCCGGCTACGACGGCGGCGGAGAACTCCTGGTGGTGGACCTCTGCCCGGACAACTCCAGCCACGACGCCTCCCCGCCTGGTTGGCGCTTCCACTCCCTCGGCGAAGGACTCAACCCGTCCGTGACGCTGGTCACCGCCGTAGATGCAACACCGCCGTGCTGGTGGAACCAGCAGGAGGCGCTGGACCACATGGAAGCACTCGCCCGGCGGAGCGAAACGGTGGTGGTGTGGGCCGCCCAGCCCGGATGCCAGGAGCTCGCGGACCGGCTACGCCGACGGCGCCCGGGCCCGAAGGTGGTGACCGTCGGTCGCAGCGCCGACATGGACGTGCAGATCCTCGGGAGGTTCTGGACCGGAGTGGACCATCGCGTCACCGTCCGGGCGGCCGGCGAGCAGCACACCTTCACCGTGCCGGTCGCCGGTACGCACTCCGCCATGGCGGTGGCGGCGGCCTGGGCCGCGGGCTGGGCGCTCGGCGTCCCCGGCCACGAACTCGTCGACGGGCTCGGCGCGTTCGTCGGCGTCGAGCGGTCGCTCACCCGGCTCGGCACGAGCGGCGGGATCGACGTTCTGGAATCCAGGGCCATACACCCGAAGGAGATCGAGGCCGACCTCCAGGGCGCCCGGATGCTCACCGAGGGAGCGGTCGTCGCCGTGTACGAGCCCTCTGGTCACCTGCGCTCGAACGCCCTCGCCGGTCTGATCGCCGACGCCCTGACCGCCGCCGACCGGACGGTTCTGCTGCCCGTCCACTCGACGTTCCCCGGTCACCACCACCGCGCCGACGGCGCCGAGAGCATCCTCAACGCCGGTTCCACCAACACGGTGATCCGCCACGAGCCCGGTCTGGGACAACCGCGTCCCGAGGCCCTGGTCGCCTCCCTCGTCCAGCGGGGAGACCTGGTCCTGACCATCGGCCCCCACGCCGCCCGACGGATCGGGCCCTCGCTGCTGGCCGCCCTCGACCAGCCGTAGCCTCCCCTCCTCCCACACTTCTCCCGGAGATCCGCCATGCCCACCTCCCTTCCCGCCAAGCCCGACCTGTCCGAGGCCGACGTCCTCCTCCTGCAACAGCTGGCCTGCGGCGCCCTGCACGGGACGATCAGCCGGGCCACCGGAATCGAGCAGGTCAGGGTCAGCGCTGCCATCCCCACCCTGCTGACGAAGGTCGACGCGAAGTCGCGCTTCCACGCCACCGCTCTGGGCGCGGGGTGGGGCCTGGTGCAGGACGCGCACGTGATGAACCCCACCGGCAACCCGCTGTCCGCTCAGCACGTCGCGGTTCTTGCCGGACTGGTGGGCGGCGAGGACGCAGCCGTCACCGCGGAGCGCCTGGGCCTGACCGTGAACACGGTGAAGACCTACACCCAGACCGTCCTGAGGACGCTCGGGGTCCGGTCGAGGGAGCAGGCGACCGCGGCGGCCGTTCTCGGCGACCTGGTGCCGCTGCGAGCCCTCGGCGTCGGTTGGCCGGCCGTGAAGCTCAGCCGACTTCGGCAGCAGGCGAAGGCGGTCTGATGAGGACGGAAACGGCGTCCATGGCGCCGGCCGCGGGGCTCTTCGCGGTGTTGGACAGGGTCGGTCTCGGGATGACGAACGCGGCGATCGGAGCGGCGATGAATCTGAGTGTCGACACCGTCAAGAACCACTTGCGCCAGGCGTACGACCGGTTGGAGACGGCGAGCCGGATCCAGGTCTTCGCTCGGGCGTGGCAGTCCGGCCTGCTCATCCGCGCGGCCCCGGTGGGCGCTGCGCCGGCCCTCACGGACGAGCAGACGCTGATCCTGCGGATCTGGGCGGCGGGCGGGCATCGCCCCGACGTTGCCCGCGCGCTTGAGGTCCGGGAGCACGCGGCAGAGCTCTACGAGGACGCCGTTCTGGACGTCTTCGGCACGCGGACGCGCGTTGTGGCTGTCCGCCGAGCGCTTGAGCACCAGCTGATCGATCCGGCCGGGGACTCCCTGGCCGAGCTCACCACACCCATGGCGGCCGATTCGGGTCAAGGCCGCACCAGGCACCACTGGGCGAAGGGAGCAACCGGTGTATCCGGGCCCGTGACAACGCCTCCGGCAGAGCCGGACCACCGCTCCGATCCGCTGGTGCGCGCCGTCACGATGCTGCGGTCCGCGCGCGGTCTGGTCGTCCACCTCGGCGCGCTGGCCGGCCTCCCGGAAGTGCCGTCGCTGGTGGGGGTTCTGGCCGGGGCCACGCCTCCCAGGGCGGCGCCGACCGTCGTACGTCTGGTACACCAAGCGCTGGCCCTCGGCGTCCCGCGCGCTCTGGTGCTTCCTGCCGTGGCGGTCGATCCGGACCGTGCCGTCGCAGTGGTCGGGCTGGGAACGGCCTGGTCCTGCGCCGTACGCCAGGACGCGTACAACGGCTCCGCCGCCTACGTGCTCGCCGCCCACCGGCTCGGCGTGACGATCGATGACCTCCTGGTCGTGTGTACCGCCGATCAGGCACCCGCGGCAGCGGACGCCGGGTTCCGGCGGGTCCTGACGACCACGAGCGTCGTTCCGAGTACGGAGCCTCGACCTGCTCCCGTGCCCGAGCTGAACGCGCTGGAGCGGCGGATCGTCGAGCTCCTCGCCGAGGGGCTGGCCATCGCCGAAATCGGCGGCCGGGTCCATGCCGGGGAGTACGTGGTCCGACATCGTCTGGCCGACCTGCGCCGACGTGCCGGCGCCGTGGACGACGCACACCTGGTCGTCCGCCTGATCACGACGAAGCTGATCGGCACGGGGCGGCTGCGAGCGGAACTGCCCGACCGCGTGCCCGAGCTGGATCAGGCGGGACGAGCCGTGATCACGCTGATCTGCACCGGGACGATGAGCGAGGCCGGGGTGAACGGCGTCGGGCTGAGCCTGCACGAGGCCCGCACCGTCGAGGCCAGGATCGTTCGTGCGCTCTCGCGGCGTCACAGCCGCGCCCATGCCGCCGCCGTCGCCCTCCTCACCGGCATCGTCACCCTGCCTCCGACGAAGTCCGTCCCCGTCATGGCGCCGATGGGTTCGGCGCTGTGAGCCCGACGCCGAGGAAGGGGCGGTGACCACCGCTCACCGGACTCGCAGTCCAGGTACCTGCCCACCACTCAAGGGATGTGGTCCGCCGTGTTGATCGTTGTCCCGTCGTCGGGCTGGAGATCAGGCCGCTATCTCGGCTCGCAGCCGTTCCAGGGCCCTGTCCGCCTGTTCCTTGACCTCGGGCAGAGGGCGGCCGGCCCGGACGACGCGCTGGAGCTGGTGCGGCAAGCGGTGGAGGGTCGCCTCGCCGACCGCCGCGCTGAGCTGTTGCGCTGCGCCCGTCGGGTCTCCTTTCCGCAGCAGCACCTCGCCGGCGGTGATCGCCGCGATGATCCGCCACTGCGGGGTCGCTCCGAGGCCGGCGGCCGGCGCTCCGTCGAGCTGCCGGACCGCTTCGGCAACCCTGCCGGTGCCCATGAGGCCCCGAAGCCGGACCTCGTGGAGGGTGAACTCGGAGAACAGGGCGGTGGGTGCCACGTCGTGCAGAAGCCGACGACCGTCGTCGATCGCGGCGTCGAAGACGGCGGCGTTCCCAGCGGCTCCGGCGGCGCGGGCGAGCAGGACGACGGCCTCGGCGCGTTCGGTGGCGGTGCGGGCGAAGTCGCGCGCCTGGCCGAGCCGGTCCAGCGCTCGCAGGTGCAGGCCGGCCTTGCGCAGTTCGTTGCCGTGGTGACGCAGTGCGTGGGCGTGCAGCGCCGGATCGCCCACCCTCCGGGCGACGCTGAGTCCCTTGCCGGTCCAGCGGGCCGCGGTGGCCAAGCGTTCCTCAGGGAGCACGTGGCCGAGCGCGACGCCGAGGCCGACGCGGGCCCTGGCGAGCAGGCGCACGGTGTCGAGGTCGGCATGGCCGTCCGCGGTCCGGGCCTCCAGACGGGCGACCAGCGGCCACAGCTCGGCGACCGCGACGGTGGCCTGGCCGGCCTGGCGGGCGATCTCGGCCAGGCGCAGCACGGAGTCGGCGAGCTGGATCACGAGTTGGTGGTCTGCGTCGGTGTGGTCAGTGATGCCCAGGCAGTGCGGTGGGAGGCCGAGGCGTTCGGCGATGTGACGAAGTGCGCCGATGTCGGTGATGGTGCGCGAGCCCGTTTCGATGCGGGAGACGTAGCTGGTGGAGTAGCCGAGGAGGTCCGCGAGTTCCTGTTGCGGCAGGGCGTGGAGTTCGCGGTAGAGCTGGAGGATCTCCGGCAGGGCGCGGCGGCGCAGGATGTCCTGGGCTCTGGGCGTGGTCCAGTGCCACCGGATTCCGCCGTGGGGGTCGATCCCGGCCACGGGTCAGGCCCGGTCGCGCAGTTCGTACCAGCGGGCGATGGAGTCCTTGTAGCCCTGCGGCATGACCAGGCCGGGCACCTCGTCGCGGTGGAAGAGGCCAGCTTCCTTGTGCTCGTGGCTGATGACCGGGGCCTGGTGCGCGTCGGTGGGAGTGCAGCCGTAGGTGACGATGAAGACCTTGCGGCCGGGGATCGGCTCGTACATCCACACGTCGAGCAGTGGTCCGGCGGTCGCCGTCCAGCCGCTCTCCTCGTGGATCTCGGTGACCACCCGCTCCTCGGGTGTCTCCGTGCCCTCCAGTTTGCCGCCGGGCAGCTCCCACTCCTGGCGCTCGTTCTTCAGAAGCAGCACTCGCTTCTGCGGGTCGAGCACGACCCCCTTGATGGAGATCGGGAAAGTCGTTGGCACGTAAGGCTGTTCGTTCTGTCCGGTCATCGCTTCTTCCGGGGCGCGCAGACGGTCACGGGCCCGTCGAAGGTAGCAGTTGCGCGGTCGCGCGGCGCCCCGCCGCCCCTGATCCCACTTTGACAATCTGTCACTTTCCATCGGGGCGGTGGGGCGTGGAGAGTGTGTCGCCTCCCACCCACTCGGTCCCATGAGGGGGATCCACCATGCCGTCTTCCGACAGCAACGGCACCAACGACACCAGCGGCGAGGAGTTCACCGCACGCATGCTGGACGGAGCAGCGCGCGAGCACGCGGGAGCAGTGCTGCGCGAGCACGGGATGCTGCGGCTCGCCAGGCTGGGCGGGCGCAATGACGTGCTTCTTGCGGCCGGCCGACTGATGTCCTCGCTGTGGAAGCACCGGGACGCCGACCCGGACTCGCTGACCGTCATCCGCGACACCGGTCACCACGACGGACGGCCGGGCTTCGCCGGACTGGGCCGCGAAGCCCTGGCCCTGCACACCGAGTGCGCGCAGCACCCGTCCCCGCCCCGGCTGCTCCTGCTGGCGTGCGCGCGGGCCGGCGACGTGGGCGGCGAGAGCCTGCTGGTGGACGGCCAGGCCCTCCTGGCTGAACTGGCTGCGCACCACCCGGCCGTCATCGAGGTGCTCGCCGCGGAGCGAACTGCCTACTTCGGCGGATCGAGCGGCCTCTTCGCGCCGGTCCTTCAGCAACTGCCGGACGGCCGATGGCGGTTGCGGCTGCGGCAGGACGCCCTCGCCCGTTTCTCACCCGACGCCGAGGTGCACCTGCCCGCCCTGCGCCAGGCCATCGACCGGAACACCCACCGGTTGCGCCTCGCCCCCGGACAGGGCGTCGTGCTGGACAACCACCGCCTTCTGCACGGCCGCACCGCCTTCTCGGGCGAGCGGCTGATACTGCGCGCGCTGGGCGAACCGCGCCCCGCGCTGGGCCTCGGCCCCGGCTTCCCCGCGCCGTGGTCCGCGGCGCGCCCCGTCGGCCTGGGCAACCAACTCCTCAACGCAGCGCAGTCGAACACCAACAGGCGGCGCTGCCGCCCCACCATCTCCTGGTGACGCGGGGCGCACCCCGCGCCCCGGCTCCAGGTCCCTCAAGGGAAACCCTCAAGGAGGAGCCACCATGGCTCAGAAGATCACGGCCGAGTCCAAGGCCACCATGCCCGAAGCGGTCGGCAGCGAGTTCGACCTCGACGTCCTCACCGTCGAGACCGCCGACTCGGCCAGCCTGGAGGTGCTCACCGACGACGGCTGCGGCAGCACGTGCGGTGCCTGCACCACCGGCTTCCACTGATCCACCCGGCGGTGTCGCCGGGAGGATCGCTCCTTCCGGCGGCACCGCCGCCCGCCACCGACCGTCATCCGATTCCCATACCGAGGTCAGCCATGCGCCGCTCCGCTCCGCCGACTTCCTACCGCGCCGCAGAAGTAGCGCTCCTCCGCGCCGTCACCAACCCCGAACTCCCCTCACTTGCCTGGCCGGACCTCACGACCGCCGACAACGACCTGCTGTCCGGGCAGGCCGAATGGCTGCGCGCGTTGTGGGCCGATGAGGACCTCGCCGAGGCACTCTCGCTCGCCAGCCCCGCCCTCGCCCACCGGGTCGAGCAGTTGATCCGCGCCGAGGCCCCGGTGCCGCGGGAGGTCCGGCGCGCTGCCTTGTCCACCGCCCGCTACCTGCTGCGGGCAGGCCGGCGCCCGACCCCGTTCGGGCACTTCGCCGGCGTCCAGGCGACGGTTTTCGGTCCCCGTGCTGAGCTGCGCTGGGGCCGCGACCACCACACCGCGGCGAGGGCCTCGGCCGCCTGGCTCGCCCACCTGGTCCACCGGCTGGAGCAGGTCCCCGCGCTGCTCACGCGGCTGGACGTGGTCGCGAACGGCACCGCCCACGTGCGCGGAGACCGTCTCGTGATCCCCCACCAGCCGCTCGACCGGGCTGAGGGCGGCACGAGCCCGGCGGAGGTGAGCCTTCGGCACACCCGCCCCGTTGCGTTCGCCCTGGCCTGTGCCCGCCACCCGATCCAGGTTCAGACGCTGGCCGACAAATTCGCCGCCGAGTTCCCCACCGCAGAGCAGGCGCGGATCGGGGGCACCCTGGCCGCGATGGTCGCCCACCGCGCCCTGATCACCAGCCTCCACGCCCCGGCCACTGAGCCGGACCCACTCAGCCATCTGCTGGCCGCGCTGGAGAAGGCAGGCGCCGATCGCGTTCCCGAGGCCGCCGGGCTGCTCGCCGACCTGCGGGCGGTCGAGAAGGCGATCACCGCGCACAACCGGGCGCCCAGTCGGACGGGCCGCGCGCAGATCGCGCGGGCGATGGCCGCCCCCGGCGGAGCCGAAACGGTGGATCGGCCGGTGCCGGCCGTGGACGTGCGCCTGGACGCCGACCTCGTGCTGCCCCGGGCCGTGGCCGACGAAGCCGCCCGGGCGGCCGGGCTGCTCGCCCGGCTGAGTGCGCTGCCGTTCGGGTCGGCGGCGTGGCGCTCCTACCATCAGCGGTTCTACGAGCGGTACGGCCGGGGCGCGTTGGTGCCGCTGCTCGATGTCGTGGCCGACAGCGGGATCGGCTGGCCCGACGGCTACCCCGGTGCCCGGCCGGCCGAGCCTGCGCGCTTCGGCAAGCGCGACGAGGTCCTGACCGCTCTCGCCCAGCGGGCGGCGCTCGACGGGCAGCGCGAAGTCGTCCTCGACGAACAGCTGCTGAGCGCGCTCGACCTCGGCCCGGACGACGGGCCGCGGCTGCCCCCGCATCTGGAGATCGGCTTCCACCTCCACGCCCGCAGTCGGCAGGCCCTGGACCGGGGCGAGTTCTGGCTGCAGGTGGTCTCCGTGTCCCGGGCGGCCGGGGTGTCGACCGGCCGCTTCCTCCACCTTCTCGACCCGCGGCACCGCGCGGCCTTCACCGACGTGCTGACCGCCCTGCCAACGATGGACGAGCAGGCTGTCACCGCCCAGATGTCCTGCCCGCCGCTGGATCCGGCGACCGGGCACGTGGCCCGCAGCACGGCGACCGGGCAGCTGATCGTCAGCCTCGCCGAGCACCGCCCCGGCAGCGACGACCGGGTGCTCCGGCTGGAGGACCTGGCAGTCGGCTGCGACGGGCGTCGGATGTACCTGGCCGCGCCCGCGCTGGGCCTGCGGGTCGAGGCGAGCGCCACCCACGCCCTGAACCTACGCCTCCATACCCCTCCGCTGGCCAGGCTGATCACCGAGCTCTCCAGCGCCCAGGCCGCGCAGGTCACCCCCTTCTCCTGGGGTGCGCTCGCCTCCCTGCCGTTCCGGCCCCGGCTGCGGCTCGGCCGCACCGTCCTGTCCCCGGCCACCTGGCGGCTGTCCGCCGCCGAACTGCCGCCGCCGCGCGCACCGTGGGCTCAGTGGGACGAGGCCTTCCTCGCCCTCCTGGAGCGGCGCCAGGCACCGCGGTGGGTGCAGCTGGCCGCCGCCGGCCAGGGCTTGCCGTTCGACCTGGACCACTCCGGTCACCGTGTCCTGTTGCGCTCCCACCTCGACTCCTCCCCGCACGCCACCCTCGTCGAGACGCCGGCTCCGGCCGACCTGGGCTGGGCCGAAGGCCGGGCCCACGAGATCGTCGTCCCGGTCACCGCCACCCGGCCCCCGGCCTGGCCTCTGCTGCCCACGCCGACCACCGCGCGGCTCCTTCGACGCGGTCACGGGGACGCCCCGGGCACCGCCTGGGTGCTGCTCGCCTCGCTGTACGGAGACCTTGAACGGCAGGACACCGTCCTCACCCGGCACCTGCCCGACCTCCTCGCCCGACTCGGGAACCCGCACTGGTGGTTCGTCCGCTTCCGCGACCCACGCCAGCACCTGCGGCTGCGCGTCGCGCTGCCCGAACCGGCCGCGTTCGGCCCCGCCGCTGCCATGATCAGCACGTGGACCTCTGAGCTCCAGCAGGCCGGGCTGCTCTCCGAGGTCGTGTACCCCACCTCCTATACGGAGACCGGCCGCTGGGGCGAAGGCCCGGCCTGGGCCGCAGCCGAGCGCGTCTTTCGCGCAGACTCCGCCGCCGTCCTCGTCCACCTGTCCCAGCCCGCTCGGCCCGGACGGATCGCGTTGCTGGCCGCCCACACGGTCGCCATCGCCACCGGCTTCACCGGCTCCCCCTCCGCCGGGCTCCACTGGCTCGTCCGCAACGTCCCCGCCCAGCCCACGGCCGCCATCCCCCGGCCGGTGTTCCGCGAAGCCATACGGCTGGCCGACCCGGCGGGCGACTTCGCGGCGCTGCGGGGTGAGCCGGGCGGCGGGGCAATCGTGGACGCCTGGGCCGAGCGGCACCGGGCCCTCACCGCCTACCGTGCCTTCTTCCCCGGCCCGCACACCCAGGGCATCTCGCCGGACGACGTCCTCGGCTCGCTCCTGCATTGCTCGCACGGTCGCGCACACCGCGTCGACTTCGACGACGAGGCCCAGGTTCTTCACCTGGCCCGTGCCGCCGCCTTCGCCCGCCTCTCCCGGGATGGTGACCTGTGACCCCTCACCCCGCCATCCACCTCTCCGACCGGATCGCTGAGCTGCTCGCCGACCCCAACAGGGCTCCGGACCGGTGGACTTCGCGACCGCAGTGGCGCCAGTCCCTGGCCACCGGCGCCCCCGGCATCGCCCTGCTCCATGCCGAGCGCGCCGCCGCCGGACGGGGCCCGTGGGAGCCCGTCCGCGCCTGGCTGGCCGTCGCGGCCGGCGCCCCGATCACGAGCGGGCTCGGCAGCCACCTCTACTACGGCGCTCCCGCCCTCACCCACGTCCTCGGCTGCGCCGAGCAGGCCCGGCCCGGCTCCTACCAGCGCGCCCTCGACCACCTCGGCCAGACCGTCGCCACCCACGCGATCCGCCGATGCGAGGCGGCGCTCACCCGCCTCGACCGCGGCGACCTGCCGGCCCTCGCGGAGTTCGACACCATCCGCGGCCTGGCCGGCACCGGCTCCGTCCTGCTGCACCGCGCCCCGCGCGGCGAGGCGATCCGCACGGTGCTCACCTGCCTGGTGCGCCTCACCGATGACGTCAAGCACAACGGCCGGACACTGCCGGGCTGGTGGACCGCCACCGGACCTTCCGGAACGCCCGGCGAAGGCTTCCCTGGCGGGCACGCCAACAACGGCCTCGCACACGGCATCGCAGGCCCCCTCGCCCTGCTCGGCCTGGCCCTGTGCCAGGGCGTGGAAGTGGACGGCCAGCGCCAGGCGATCGGCACGATCGTCGCCTGGCTGGAGCGCTGGCGCGACGGCGATGCCTGGCCGTACTGGATCACCCGCGCCCGCCTGGACGGCACCGCCCGCACGCCGCTGCCCCCGCAGCGGCCGAGCTGGTGCTACGGCACCGCCGGCCTCGCCCGCGCCCAGCAGCTCGCCGCCCTCGCCCTCGGCGACCAGCACCTGCGCTACCGGGCCGAAAGCGCCCTCGCCACCGCGCTGGCGAACCCGAATGCCCTCGCCGCGACCACCGACCTGTCCGCCTGCCACGGCTACGCCGGGCTCGCACACATCGCCCACCGCGCCGCCGCCGACGCCCTCCCGCGCAACGCGACACACCTGAACTCCGCTGCCGCCCTGCTCCTCGACACCGCCCACCCGCCCCGCACCGACCCCGACAAGCAAGCACACCTCCTCCTGGCGACGGCAGGACCCGGGTTCCTGGAAGGAGCCGCCGGCACCGCCCTCGCCCTGCTCGCCCCGGCCACCGGCACCTCACCGGCAACCCGCTGGGACACCTGCCTGCTGACCTCCTGATCAAGGACCTCCTCGATGACCACCGGTTGGATCCAGCACGACCTCACCTTCGCCGACCCCGCCACCGTCGAACAGATCACCGCCCACCACCTGGCCCCCGTTCTCGTCCACACCCAGAACTCCCGTGTCCTGGAGGACTGGTGGTACATGCGCAAGCAGGGTCTGCGGGTGCGCTATCGCGCCGCCGGCCCCGCCCCCGCCGTCACTGCGCTCCTGGACACGCTCGTCGAGGAGGAACTCCTCACCGGCTGGGCCATCGGGATTTACGAACCGGAAACCGAGGCGTTCGGCGGCCCCGAGGCCATGGAGATCACCCACCGACTCTTCCACACCGACAGCCGGCACCTGATGGCCCGTGCCGCCAAGCCCGACCCGCCCGCACTCGGCCGCACCGAGACCTTCGTCGTCCTCGTTTCCGCCATGCTCCGCGCCGCCGGACTCGACTGGTACGAACAGGGCGACGTCTGGGCCAAGTTCGCCGCCGAGCGCCCCGAGCCGCCCTCCCTCGCCCCCGAGCGCGCCGCAGTCCTGGCCACCGCGATGCGCCGCCTGATGACTCTCGACACCCACCGACTCACCCGACCCGGCGAACCGCTCGCCGGGCACACCGGTTGGGTCGACGCCTTCGAGCAGGCCGGACAGGACCTCGTCCGCGCGGCCCGCGACGGCCGCCTCACACGCGGACTGCGCGCTCTCCTCGCCCACCTACTGATCTTCCACGCCAACCGCGCCGGCGTCCCCGTCGATCACCAATCCGCCACCGCTGCAAGCGTGTTGGACACCGTCTTCCGTTCCGGCGAGAGCACCGAGCTCTCGCAGCCCACCATCCACACAACCACTAGGGTCGCCCACGTGACTACTCTCAGCGACAGCGCCGCCGCCCGGAACGCCGAGCAGCTGCGCGACAGCCTTACCGACCACCTGCTCACCCAGGGAGCAATCCGCACCGACACGGTCGAAGCTGCCTTCCGCGCCGTACCCCGCGAGCACTTCCTGCCCGGCTTCCCCCTGGAGGCCGCCTACGCCGACAGCCCCACCTACACCAAGGCCGACGGGTCCGGCACCCGGATCAGCGCCGCCTCCCAGCCCGCCATCGTCGCCCTGATGCTGGAGCAGCTCGGCGCCCGACCCGGCCAGCGCATCTTCGAGGCCGGGGCCGGGACCGGCGTCAATGCCGCCTATATGGCCACCATCGTCGGCCCCGACGGGCACGTGGTGGCCGTCGACGTCGACGACGACCTTGTCGATGGCGCCCGCAAGCACCTCGCCGACGCCGGGATCACCAACGCCGACGTGGTCCTCGGCGACGGCGCCCTCGGCCACCCCGACGCGGCCCCGTTCGACCGGGTGATCGCCACGGTGAGCACCAGCGAGATGCCCACCGCCTGGCTGCAGCAGGTCAAGCCCACCGGACGGATCGTCCTACCGCTGCGCCTGCGCGGCGCGGCCTCCCGCACCATCGCCTTCGAGCGCGGCGAGCACGGCTGGGTGTCCGTCGATGATCAGCTTGCCGTCTTCATGCCACTGCGCGGCAGCATGGACGACGCCCGCCGCACCGTTACTCTCACTCACGAGGGCGACGTCACTCTCCAGGTCCACAAGGACCAGACCGACGCGGTCGACGCCGACCTGCTGCTCGGCGTCCTCGACACCGAGCGCCACGACGTCTGGACCGGCGTCACCATCCCGGCCGGCACCACCTACGAGTACCAGGACCTGTGGCTGGCCCTGCGCTGCCCCAACTCCCTGATGCGAATGAGCGTCACCGGCGCCGCCCGCGAACGCGGCATCGTCACCCCGATGTTCGGCTGGGGCGCCATGGCCACCGTCCGCACCGACTCCCTCGCCTACCTCACCCTGCGCCCCGGAGAGCCCGACGCCGACGGCCGCAAGACCTACGAGACCGGCGTCATCGGCCACGGCCCCTCCCGCGAACTGCTCGCCGACCTCGTCGCCGAGGAGATCCGCACCTGGAACACAGGCTTCCGGAGCCGGAAGCCGCGCTTCGAACTTCCCGACACCCCCGCCACCGCGGACCCGAACGCCGGCCGCTTCGTCCTGGATCGCTCCCACCACCCGATCACCGTGATCTGGGAGTAGCCCGCGTGCACCCGACCGGTCCCGTCGCCCGGCGATTCCCGCTGGTCGCCCGCCACCGGCCCGCGTGCCTGCCCCTGGACACCCGTGTCGGCCGGCTCACCGAGCTGGCCGACACGGCCTCCCGGCAGAGCGACCCGGGCCTCGCATCCACCGTCTTCAACCAGGCCGCCCTCCTCGCCTCCGACCTCGCCCTACCCGACTACGCCCGCGAGCTGTGCCACCGTCACGCAGCCCTCCACCTCAGCCGCGGCCCGCTCCCGGCGACGAGCGCCATCCGCGGCCTGGAGCCGATCGTCAACCTCGCCCGCCTCGACATCCGCGGCGGACACCACCAGCGCGGCCACCAGCTCCTCCTCGACCTCTACCGAGCTGTCACCACCTCCACCACGGCCTCCGTGGACGGCACCACCGTCCCGGCCCGCCTCACCGAGACCGTCGAGCATCGCCACGAGGTCCGCCAGTGGCTGTGGCGCGTCGTCATCGCCGATGGCACCCGTGCCCTCACGTCCGCCGGCCGCTGGATGGACGCCCTGCACCACATCGAGGAGCACCGCGGCATCGGCCGCCGCATCCTCGACGGCCGCCAGGTCGCCATCCTCGCCCGCGCCACAACCGACGACCTCCCTGGCGCACTCGCCCTGCTGGCCACCACTCAGCCAGGCGCTCCCTGGGAGAACGCCGTCACCGCCGTCCTCACCGCCCTGTGTCGCCCCAGCGACCGGCACGCCGCCGAGACCGCGATCGACCATTGCCTTGCCTACGAACCGGACAAAGGCCTGGGGGTCTTCACCACCCGCCTCGCCCTGACCGCCATCGACGCCGCCGACCCGGACACCCCCGCCGCCCGAAACCTGATCAAGCAACTGTCCAGCCGAGCCGGTAGAACGGGCGACGGCTACGCACTACGCGACCTTCTCACCCACCCCGGTGTCCGCAACCACCTGGACCCCGACCGAACAGCCGAACTCGAACAGGCGCTCGCCACCTGCGCACTGGGCTCCGCCGCCCTGCCCAAGCCCATCCACAACCGATTGGAGGCCGCCCTCGCCACCGGCCGGGAGGTGCTCGAAAACTCCCCGCTGGACCCGGGCTCGCCCGAAGGTGCCCCCTTGGGACGCCGCACCTCAACAACACCACGCCCCTGAACCGCGCCCGCCGTAGCCTCGCCCATTCCGGAACTCCGCGAGCAGCCGCGCCAAAGTGGCCCGAGTCGCGTCCTCACGCGACTCTGACCGGAGAAAAGCATGCTCGCCCCTCTGGGCCCCGCCCCGACGGGGACCGACCCTTCGAAGCATCCCTCGCCGAAGCCGGATTCGAGGCCGACGAGGGTTCGAACTGGAAGATGACATACTGTGCACCGCGACTACACAGACCGTGTATCGGAGGGCGGCTCAGTTCTAGCCCCGCCGAATCGCTGACTTCTGTCTGGAGGCGGTGTCGTAATGCCAGAAACCCCCGCAACCCCTGCGCCGTTGGTGCTCGTCGACGGGTTCAACCTGCTGTGGGCCGGCACGTTCGGCTTCCCCGCACCGATCCACTCGCGCGACAAGACCCGCGAGCTGACCGGCCTGTTCGCCTTCTTCGCCCTGCTGCGCGCGGCGATCCGCGACGACGTCGACGTTGCGACCCCCGAGGTCCTGGTCGTCTTCGACGGCGAACACGGCACGGCCGACCGCGTGGCCGCCGACCAGGAGTACAAGGCGAACCGGGACGCAACGCCGGAGGCACTGAAGCCGCTGCAGTTCCTCGCCCCGGTGAAGGACGGCCTGGACGCGTACGGAATCCGATGGACGGAGGTCGAGAACGCCGAAGCCGACGACGTCATCGCCACCCTCGCCACCCGGGCCGCCGCTTCCCGGCCGGTCCTGATCATGTCGCGGGACATGGACTTCTACCAGCTCCTCGACGACCGCGTGTGCGTCCTGAACCGCTCCCGCAAGTCGTCCCAGCGGATCATCACCGCCGACGAGGTCGTCGCCCGCTTCGGCGTCACCCCAGCCCAGTGGCCGGCCTTCCGCGCCCTGACCGGCGACAAGTCCGACAACATCCCCGGCGTCCGGGGCGTCGGCCCGAAGGTCGCCGCCTCCCTGCTGCGCGACGGCATGCTGCTACACGGCCTCCCCGGCTCCGGACGGCTGACCGGCGCCAAGGGCACCGCGATCACCACCGCCTGGGCCGACGTGCTCCGCTGGGAGGCGATGATCACCGTGCGCCGCGACCTAGTACTGCAACGGTGCTTACCCGTGACGGTTGTCGGGTTCGCTCGTTGGGCTGTTCATGGGTGGGGAGATATCCGAGGTCGATGCTCGTTGCTGGTCGGACGGGTTGGCGGGCTGCATGAGCGGTTTGCCCACCGGTTCGCGCGGAGTGAGTCGCGGGAGTCGGCGCTGGCCTATATGCGGGGCCTGCTGGCGCCGTTGGAGCGCAAGAACGGTTGGACGGTGGCCGAGGAGGCCGGCCATGGCGGACCGGATCGGATCCAGCGGCTGCTGAACCGGATCGACTGGGACGCGGACGGGGTGCTCGACGACGTACGCCAGTACGTCGT
>NZ_JBHWBZ010000002.1:255972-272059 GCF_042735475.1 Kitasatospora sp. NPDC059577
GGGGGCGGCGCGCCCCGGCGTCGGGTCTGTGGCAGCCGGCGGGGGGGCCGCGCGCGCCGGGCGGGGCGGGGGGGGGGGCGGCCCGCCCCCCCCCCCCCCGCCCCCCCCCCCCCACCTGGCCGACCCGGGCGGCGTCCTGATCGTGGACGACACCGGCTTCCTGAAGAAGGGCGTGCGGTCGGCCGGCGTCCAGCGGCAGTACTCGGGTACCGCCGGCCGCACCGAGAACTGCCAGGTCGGGGTCTTCCTCGCCTACTCCGGCAGGCTGGGCCGGACCTTGATCGACCGGGCGCTCTACCTGCCGAAGTCGTGGACGGACGACCGCGTGCGCTGCCGGGACGCGGGGATCGGTGACGAGGTCGAGTTCGCCACCAAGGTCCAGCTCGCGAGGGCGATGGTCCGCCGTGCGATCGACGACGGGATCCCGTTCCGCTGGGTGACCGCGGACGCGGGCTATGGCTACAGCAAGGGCTGGCGCTTCGAGTTGGAGCAGGCCGACGTCTTCCACGTGGTGGCCACCACCCGGCACGACACCGTCGTCACCTGGCAGGCCCTGGATCACCCGCTGCACGACCTGGTCGCCGATCTGCCCCGGCAGAAGTGGAAGCGCCGGTCCTGCGGCGAGGGCGCCCATGGTCTGCGGATCTACGACTGGGCCCGCGTCGAGGTCCGACCGTGGCACCGACCCGACCGCAGGCACTGGGTCCTGGCCCGCCGCAGCATCGCCGACCCCACAAAGATCGCCTACTACATCGCCTACGCACCCGCCGACGCCACACTGAACGAGCTGATCGCCGTCGCGGGCGCCCGATGGGCCATCGAGGAGTGCTTCCAGACCGCCAAGGGCCAGTGCGGCCTGGACGACTACCAGGTTCGCCGCTACCCGGGGTGGTACCGGCACATCACCCTCTCCATGGCCGCCCACGCCTACCTGACCGTCGTGCGAGCCCAGCAGCTCGAAAAGGGGCTGGACCAGCTCGAACGCCAGATCTGATCCCCCTCACCGTCCCCGAGATCCGCCGGCTGATCACGCATCTCACCCGGCCCGTCCGCCGCGGCATCGACCACATCCTGCACTGGTCCCGATGGCGCCGCCGACGCCAGCATCAAGCCCGGACCAGCCACTACAAGAGACGAGGCCACAGCCCAAGAGCTGAAGCCTCGTCACGGTAAGCACCGTTGCAGTACTAGCGCCACCAGGGATAGGGAGAATCCGCGCAGCCACGTGTCGCTCGGACTACGAATCCGAGCGCATGGTCGACCAACCGGCGCTGTCAGACCCGGCACTGGAGCCCGGACCTGCATGGCGGCGGCCACCTACCACGAGAGCACGGCACCCCCAAACCGCCACTACGGAAGCAACTTTGGACACCTGCGGCAACCCGCCAGCCCTGAGGAGAGTCCGTGTCCACACAGTTCATGACCGTCAAGCAGACCGCAGAGCACCTGAACATGTCCGTCCAGTGGGTCTACCGCGAGGCATCGAAGGTCGGCCTCGTCCCGTACCAGTTCGGGCGCGGGCAGAATGCCAAGCTGCAGTTCAAGGTCACCGAGGTCCAGGCCTGGGTGAAGCAGCAGCGGATATCCGGCGGCTGAGTCTGGTGAGCAGGCGTGGACCCTGTCCGGCAGCGGACAGGGCCCCTAGCGTTTCAGGCCGCGAGCCCGAGGTCGAGGACCATGGCGGCATGCCCGATGGAGCCGGGCATCAGGTGCCAGTAGATCTTGAACGTCACGTCGATGCTCCTGTGCCCCATCCACTCGGCCACGTCGGTGATCGGGATGTTGTGACTGAGGCAGCTCGAGGCGAAGAAGTGCCGCAGGCCGTAGAGCGTCATGCCGATCCGTCCCACTGGTTCTGCAGGTAGTAGGACGGGTTTCGCGACGTCCAGCGGGTGGCGAAGCAGGTAGCCGTCGATGCTGCTGGTGAGCGCCCGGGTCAACGGCGCCCACCAAGCGGGCCAGCTCCTCCACGGTCGCTCAACGCGCCGTCCGTCCGCCAACCGTGCTGCCACCGTGTCGTCCTGCTGCTGCTCGGCCGAGATCGAACAGGGTGCTGCCGTCCACCAGCAGGTTCGCGCTTCCGACCGTGGCCGGCCGCGCACAGTGCAGGATCAGAAGAGCCGACGGGGCCACGCCGGGCCCGTCGACAAACGCACCATCGGTGTGACAGCCCAGATCCCGCAGCCCGACCGCCTGGTACTCATCGACGTGATCGCGCCAGGCCAGAGAGATCTCCCGCAGCCGAGGGTCATCACTTGCGGTGATCGAACCGATCACACCCAGCCGATCCCCCCGCCGGTGCAACTGCCGGCGTCCCAGCACGTCAGCCACCACAAGCAGCGGATCACCCCGCGGCGCGTCAACCAGCACCAAGGCCCAGCCGTTGCTGCTCACCGCCTCGGCCAGAGCACACCGGGCACGGCACCGGATCGTCGCGCGTCCGCGCCGACACCCGGATGACCTCTTCCTCGTCCGTCACCCCCGCGACGACGAGGACAGACAGCCCCCAAAACACCATACTCACAAGCTCGTTGACATCACGCACATCATGCCCACAACCGCCTTTACAGACCCCCGATCTACACCACGGGGCCAAGCGCGAGATGATGTCCAAGTGTCTGGACGTACTCAGAAGTGGATCGGAATCGGCGCCGGGGTCGCGATCGCCGGAGGCCTGGTGTGCTACTTTGCCGCAGTCGGCCTGGATAAGGCAGACAAGCTGGCCAGTGTGCTCGGGTTGCTCCTCAGCATCGCCAGCTTCGTCATGGGGTGGCTCGGTCACACCCGAGAGACGACGCCTGGCCAGTCGGTGCAGAACGCGTCAGTGGGCGGAGGCATCACCCAGATATCCGGCACTCAAGGCAGCGTACGCATCCAACGCCGGGGAGCACCTTCCGCCCCGTCCTCGACGTCCCTCTCGCCGACGGTAGCAGGAGCTCCAGAAAGCGGGCAGGCTGTGGGCGGGAGCTTCGTCGGCGGCCATGTGGAACAGGTATCGGACACCGGCGGTGACGTGCACATCGAGCAAGAGCCGTGATCGCGCAGCTCCGCCGGTTGGCGGCACGACTCAGATTTACTGGACAGCCCGCCGCTCAACCGGCATCGCAGCAGGTCAGCAACACAACAGTGGGCGGGGACCTCTACCAGATCAGCGGCGTAGGCGGTGCCCTGAGCATCTCGCTTGGCGACGGTTCCCCAACAATCTCTCTGGCTCCAGGCATAGATCCTGCGGGAGCACTCGATGCGCTAAGGAGGACGGTAGAACGGTTCGTCCGGCGAGCCCAGAGCACACAACCTGTATTCGGCATGGCTTCACGACCTGATACCGAGAACCTCCTGGCCCGGCTCTTGGACCCGGAGAGCCCCCAGGTCGTGGTGTGTGAGGGTGGAGCGGGCCTGGGCAAGTCCGCCGTGGTCGCAGACATCCTCTCGGAGCTGACCAGCCGCGGGTGGATCGCTGTCGCACTGTCGATGGACAGTGTCAGAGCAGAGACGCAGACTGCTGCGGCCTTGGGTGCACAGCATGTCGGCCCGATGCTCTCCCCCGCCCAGATGCTCATGAGCGTCTCCGATGGCAGGCTGGCCGTCCTAGTGGTGGACCAGTTGGACGCCGTGAGTACCTACAGCGGCCGCATGCCCGACGCATACGAGGCCGTCGACGAGATGCTCAGCGAACTGTCCACGGCCCCGAACGTGAAGGTGCTCCTGGCAGCCCGCACCATCGACATCGACCAGGACCCCCGGCTGTCTGGTCTCGTCGCTCAACGGAGCCGAGTAGAGCGCTTCCCCGTGCATGAGCTGAGTGAGGCAGCAGTACAGGACACCCTGGCAATGGTCGGGATCACCGCAGGGCATTTGGGGACGGTCACGCTTGAACTGCTGAGAACACCACTTCACTTTTCGGTCTTCAGCAGGCTGTCCCAGGCCGCAAGGACCGCGCCATATCGCAGCTTGCAGGAGCTGTACGTGCGCTACACCGAAGAGCAACGTTCTTCGATCGAGGAGCAGCTCGGCCCTGGTGTTTGGAAAGGTATCACCGGCTCCCTCGTGGGCTGGATGAGCCAGAACGAGACGCTAACCGCTCCCATCGGGTCCGTGGAAGATTATGCCCAGTCTCATGTGGGTGCCCTGGAATCGGCCGGTGTCCTGGTCCGTTCAGGACTTGACCGGATCGGGTTTTTCCACGAGACCTACTTCGATTTCCTCTTCGCAAGGGCCTTCGTGGCCTCCGGCGGCAACGTCCATGGCTTCCTCGCCGAGTCCGGGCAGCACCTCTTCCGGAGAGCTCAGACACGGCAGCTCCTCGAATACCTGCTGGTTGACGACCGCCGGCACTTCCATCGCGTGGTCGTCCAACTCCTGACCTCACAAAACGTACGTTCTCACCTGCGGGATGTCGTTCTCACAGTCCTGCAGCAGATGGACGCTCGGGAAGAAGACTGGGAAGTATTGGAGTTGCTCGCCTGGGACTCAACGCCCATGGCGAACAGAGTCCGGTGGTTCTTGTCAGCGCCTCAGTGGTTCGATGCTTCTGACCAGGACGGCCGCTGGGAAGGCTGGCTCAGGGCAGAACCTCGGCGCAGCCTCATCCAACCGGTTCTTCTCGCCGCGGCACGGCAGCGACCCCAGCGCGCCGTGGAGTTGCTGCGCCCCTACCTCGGCGTCTCCCCTGAGTGGGACCGGTACCTCGCGTCTCTGGTCCACTGGTCACTCACCCCCGAGTTGGCCGACTTCGCGGTAGAGGCCATCGCTCGGGGTCTCCTAGACGAGGTCCAGCCAACCGTCGCGGTGAACAGCGACTTCTGGTCCCTTCTCTACCCCCTGGCCAGCACCGCTCCTGAAGCCACCGCACGATTGATCGGCGCCTACTTCCAGCGCCACCTCCACCTGGCGGAGGCAGATGGCGCTGGCGACCCATTCGATGTTGGACTCCTACCCACCAACTCGCAGGGTGCCGAGTTCGTCCTGACCACCACCGCACACGAGGTTCCCCGGGTCTTCGCCGAGCAAGTCCTGGACTTCGTCATCGCCGTCGCGACCACAGGCGTAGGCCAACGAAGCGGGACCTACGCATCGGGAGGGCGGTGGTCCTTGCGCTTCCCCGGCAGCCATAGCGTGGACACCGCCTTGTTCCAGGCCCTGGACGCAGCCCTGCGATCCCTCGCGGACTCCGATCCGGCGAGCGCACGCGTTTTTCTCGAGCAGCTGACGACCTTGCACACGCCCGTTCTGGAGCTCCGCTTCCTCGCCTGCCGACTGCACACCGCGCTCGGCAACAGCGACGAAGCCATCGCCTGGCTGCTGACCGATGAGAAGAATCTCCGGCTCGGTTACCTGAGCACTGCGCGCTGGGCATCACGCGAACTCATCGCCACGGCAACGGTCAGCTGCGGCGCTGAAGCACTCGCGGACCTGGTTTCAACCCTTCTGGGCTACTACTCCAGCTGGGAGCGTAGCGTCGAAGGAAGGAAAGAATGGGGGCTCGCGCAGTACGAGCTTCTCTCAGCAGTGGCCGAGGCGAGAAGGGATTCTGCCGTCTCGCGTCGGCTCGCTGAATGGCAGCGCAAGTTCCCGTGGTGGTCTCCTCAGCCTCCCGAGGAGATGAGAGCAAAATCCATCGGCTCACCTATCCCTGCAACCAACGCTCGGCTCATGACCGATCAGCAGTGGCGGTTCGCTCTTGCCACGCACTCATCACCCGAGACTCAACGCCGTTGGATGACGGGCGGGGCAAGCGAACTGGCTCAGGTCCTCGCAGAGCAGGCACAACAGGAACCTGAGCGGTTCACACGTCTCGCGCTGACTCTCGACGCTTCGTTGCCGGCCTGCTACATCGAGGCGATCGTCCGGAGCGCGGGCCCTCGCCTGGACCTCGTGCAGTGGACACAACTGTGCGTCGACGCTCGCTCCATCGCAGGCGAGGACGTCACCCGAGCCATCTGCCGCGTCGTCGAGACCGCTCCAGAGCTCTGCGGATCGGAGGTCGTCAGCGTTCTAGAACGCTGCGCGGGCGATCTGGACGCCCATCTCTCAGCACCACACTCGGACGCGTACTCGAACATACCTGACCGAGTGCTGACAGCAGGGCTCAACTCCAACCGAGGCCAGACCGCCCTCGCGGTCGCGGCGCTCCTGTTCCACAGCGACCAACACCTGCCAACGCTGGCTACCCTCACAGAGCAACTGGCCAACGACCCCAGCATCGCCGTCCGCAGCTGTACAGCAGACGCGGTCCGCGCCCTAATGACCCGCGACATGCCTCGGGCCCTGAATGCGGCGGACCAGCTCTTCGCGGCGGCCAATGAAGCCATCTACAGCGCCACCACGGCGCAGCGCCTGCTGATCGCTGCCCTGTACAAGGACCCGGCCCGATTCGCCCCGACGTTGGCCCGGGCGCTTCAGGCAACCGACGAATCAGCGACCGGCGCCGGCCGGGTATGGGCCGTTGCCACCCTTAGCGGCGCACAACTCGGCAACGTTCCCACCAGCGTCCAAGAGCTCTCCCCTCATGCCAGGCAAGGCGCAGCCGAAGTACTCTCGGGCAACCTCACAGACAGCCACACGGTGCTGCCTGTGCTCTTCAACGACACAGACAGCGCCGTACGCGAGAAGGCATCTCATGCCCTCCGCGACATCGACCACCTCCTGCCGGGCCAGGCCGACAACCTGATCCAGGCATTCACCTCAAGCCCCGCCTTCACAGACCACTACGGCCAACTCCTCACAGGACTCCACCACCACCCCGGCCCGCTCCCCTCTAGGGCAATCGACGCCTGCGAAACAGTCACCGCCACACTCGGAACATCGATGAACGACATCCGCACCCGCCACGGCGCAGCCGGCTACCACTTGGTCCCCGTCGTCCTGCGGCTCTACCGCCAAGGCACCCACGACCAGCGCACCCGATGCCTCGACATCATCGACCAACTCGTCGAAGTCGGCGCCTACGGACTCGACGCCCTCGAAACCGAACGCTGAGCCACCGACAGCGCAACAGCGTCCCATCAAACACAACCGCAGCTCGTCCAACTGCAGATATCGGGTGTGTCCAATGAACGGCTCTGTCTCGTAATCGGCGGTAGCGCTGTGTAGTGATCACTGGAGGAGAATTCGGTGGCGGAGCAGGGGAACCCGGCTCCCGTACATCTGCCTCATGATCTGGGCTTGCTCCGCTTTGACGGACACCGTTGGTGTGGTGGTCAGGCCGCCAGGACGGTCTCGTATTCGGCGGACTGCGGTAGCCAAGGCTGCTGCAACCTGCGTATGTTGTACCAGGCTTCGATCCACTCGAAGATCGCGGTCCGTGCTGCGGCCCGGCTGGGCCAGGGGCGGTCGCCCAGCAGCTCCTGTTTGAGGGTGGCGAAGAAGGACTCGGCGAGTGCGTTGTCCCAGCACTGGCCGGTCCGGCCGGCCGACAGTCGAACTCCGAACTCGCCTGCCAGGTCGGCGAATTCACGGCTGTTGTACTGGCAGCCGCGATCGGAGTGGAAGATCACCGGCCCGGTCGGGCGGCGGGTGTGGCAGGCGGCCCGTAGGGCGCCGGCTGACCAGTTCGGTCCGCAGGTGGTCGGCGGTGGCCCAGCCGACGACGCGACGGGAGGCGATGTCGATGACGGTGGCCGGGTAGAGCCAGCCCTCGCCGGTGGGGATGTAGGTGATGTCGCCGCACCAGCGCGCATCGAGGGCCGCCGGGTGGGGCTGGAAGTCGCGCAGGACCAGGTCCGGCCGGGTGGCGGCGCGGGGGTCGGGGATCGTGGTGCGCTGGCGGCGTCTTCGGTGCCGGCCCTCGAGGCCGGCCTGGCGCATCAGGCGTGCGACCCTTCGCCGGCCGCACCGGTCGCCGTCGCGCTGCAGGACGGCGTGCACGCGCGGAGCTCCATAGGTGCCGCGCGAGGTCGCGTGAACCTCGCTGATCTTCTCGGTCAGCTCAGCGTCGCGGACCGCGCGGGAGCCGGGGGTGGCGGTTCGGCGGGCGTAGAAGGCGGCTCTGGAGACCTTGAGCAGTTCACACGCCCGTTTGACGTTGTGGCCTGCCTGCTTCTCCGCCTCGATGAACGGGTGCACCGTCACCGGGTCTCCGTCGCGAAGAAAGCCGTCGCACGCTTGAGGATGTCCACGTCCTCGCGCAAGCGGCGGTTCTCCCGCCGCAGCCTGGCCAGTTCCTCGCGCTCGTCGCTGGTCAGGCCGTCGCGCTCGCCGGCGTCGACCTGGGCCTGCTTCACCCAGTCGCGCACCGCGGTCTCGGTCAGGTCGAAGTCCTTGGCGACCTGACCGACCGAGCGGTCGCCGCGTCGGCACAGCTCGATGATCTCGGCCTTGAACTCCGGCGTGAACGAGCGGCGAGGGCGCGGCTTCTTCCCCGTGCTCTCCATGATGGACATCATCCTTACCGGGACCGAAGCCCCTGATCAGGGGTGTCCGTCAAAGCGAATCAAGCCCACCCCCCAGATCAAGACCGTCGACAGCCTGACACCTGCCAAGACAGCACCGGCGGGTGATGACATACTGTCCGCCGCGACTACACAGACCGTGTATCGGAAGGCGGCCCACTTCGAGCCCCGCCGAATCGCTGACTTCTTCCTGGAGGCGGTGTCGTGATGCCCGAAACCCCAGCAACCCCTGCCCCGTTGCTGCTCGTCGACGGATTCAACCTTCTGTGGGCCGGCACCTTCGGCTTCCCCGCACCGATCCACTCCCGCGACAAGACCCGCGAACTGACCGGCCTGTTCGCCTTCTTCGCCCTGCTGCGCGCAGCAATCCGCGACGATGTCGACGTCGCACAGGCCGAGGTCCTGGTCGTCTTCGACGGCGAGCACAGCGCCGCCGAGCGGGTGGCCTCCGACCAGGAGTACAAGGCGAACCGTGCGGCAACGCCGGAGGCGCTCAAGCCCCTGCAGTTCCTCGCTCGACGTTGAACTGGAGCGGGTGACCGCCGGTCCGGACCTGGTGGTGGTCGAGGTCGTCGCGTGCGGTCCGACTGTTTGCTACCCGGACTGTGGACGTCCGGGGAACCCGAATCCACTCCAGGTACTGACGCATGGTGGCTGAACGTCCCTTGGTCGGACGCAAGTTGGCGATACGGATGCTGACACCGCGCACAAGCCGTTTGCACTTCGGAGAAGCGCGTTCCAAGACCGGGCACTTTCTCCTTCTCGAAGGACCCAGCGAAATGGCGGCTGGCCGAGGAAGATAGTCGGAGAACTGACCACCATGAGGGAGACGCTGTCAGCCATCGCCCGAGGTCGAGAGCCGCGTCGTCTGGGCGGCGCAGAGATCCCAATTCAGGGTGATCTCCATCAGGCGATCCAGCTCCTGATGATCAACCGTCAGACTACCGGTCGCGCCCTGGGCGATGGAGATGGCCAGGTGTTGCATTTCGGGGTGCAGCCTGGCGGTGGCTGCGGCGAACTCGCCCGCCACCCGGTGAGCGAGGGAGGTGAGGAAATCCACGACCTCACCGATCCCGGAGTCTGCAGGCCCGAGTTCTGTGATGATACGGAGTGCCTGCGTGAACTCCGCCGCGGCTTGGTCCACAGCACTCTGATGCCGCGGCTCGGGGTCCCGCAGGGTCATCAGATAGGCCAGGCCAGAGAGGCACTGGAGAGCCTGATGGCCAGCGATGGTGGCGTCGGTGAGGGGGGTCGGGTGCACTGCGGGAAGACCTGTGTCCCAGCTGTCGAGCAGGTCGGACCCCGGCCAGAGCGTGATGTGGAGCTGTTGTGCCAAAGCCCTCACCAGCCTGCCCTTAACGATAGGCGCGATGAGGACCCCCTTACGGGCGCCTTTGGAGACGAGGTCGTATTGGAGCAGCGCAGCCAGGTTCTCCAAGGCCGCTGGCCACTCGGCGAGTTCGTCGAGTTCCACACCCACCGCCATCCGCACAGCTGGCCATTCCGCCGCCTTGGCGTCAGCAAACGGCTGCGTGTAGAGCCGAAGCGAGAGCCCGCGGGCCTCGGCGGCAGTCTTGAGCTTCAGGTGAACGGCGCGGGCCCGCTCGTCGGCGGTCCTGCGGGCGAGGACCGCAGCCCGGGCGAGCGCTTGTGCCGAGGGCCCTGATCGCGCCTCGGCAATGATCGCCTTTGGTTCGAGGGTGCCCCAAACGAGTTCCGCTAGGACGGCGTGGAGGTCCGCGAGCATCCCCGACAGTTCGATGAGGAGATCTGGCGGATCCAGGCCAATGAGATACCAGCGTTCCTCGTCTCGCACCCGCAACGCGGTCTCTCTCAAGGTCTCTTGGATGTAGCAGGCGAGTGACCGATGCTCTTGTGGGTCGAGGAGTCGTCGTGTGAGATTGTCCGCGATCCCGTCCACGAGCAGTTGCAGTCGGTCTAGCCAGATGTCTTCGACGGCGTCGTCAGCGAGTAGTGCGGACACGCCAGCGCTGTCGGTGGGCAGTGTTAGCGCGGCGGCCTGGTCCCGCAGCGCGGCTTGCATGGTTTCCAGGTCGGCGATGTCCTCCGGCCGGCTGCGGCCTGTACACCAGATCCGGGTGAGGGTGGCCAGATACCTGTGCAGTGTGGGAACGATAGCGGCCGCGGTGGCCGTCCGCGTTGTCCAGTCGGTAGTGCCGGCCGCCGTAGTGGCGATCAGAGTCCGGGCCCGGATCCATGCCACTCGGGCCGAGGAACTGTCGTAACGGCGTTGCAGCTGGCTAACGCCGGTGGTGAAGTCTCCAAAGGTCAGAGGGACTCCGCCAGGCAGCAGGATCTGGACATCCACGCTTTCACACCGTGGCAAGCAGCGCAGTAGGAGCCGTCCGAACTCGTTGGTCGTCTGGTCCACATCAGGCTGGACCTGATCGGACACATGCAACAGGCGGGCGAACGCAACCAGGCTACCTTCCCGCTCCAGGACAGACGCTTCGGTGACCCATGGTGAGTGGGCCCTGATCTTTCTCAGGACGACGTCCTCTCCGCCAGCAAGGTCCAACAGGTTCTCGGCCAGGGCGGCTGACACCGAGCGTGCCTCTGTAAGAATGTCCCCCAGAGACTGGATCGGTGAGTCCACGAGCAGCCGCCCGAACGGGGAGTCGGCGAGTTCGGCTGGCCAACCCGTGAAGTCTGCATCCGTTCCATCGAGTACCGCCAGAAACCGCAGGACCTCGGACTGGTTCCCGCATTGCGCGAGGACACGGCCCAAGGCGTCCGTCCCGATTCGCTCCATCAAGGTGTCACGCAGCTGTACCCCTACCTGGCCAGTCGCGGCGATCTCGACCATGGCCGCAGCGATCTCGGGTTTCAGGTTCGGGAGTGGCTCTCCTCCCATCAGAGCGAGCTTCAGCGTGACGCGCCGGTGCGCGGGCGAGACTTGATGCCGGTCGAGAATTCTTGCCCAATCGCGGGCACAGCGCGTGAAGTCAACCAAACGAAGCGCCTGTAGGACGCCGATTGTCGCTCCAACACCGGTCCTGCGCGCGAGTTCGACGCAGACCTGGTCGAGAACGACGGAATCCAGGTCAGGACGTTCGGAGAGGACACCGGCCACAAACGGTTGGAGCTGTGCGTCCGACAGTATCCCCAGGACGGCAATCACGGTCTCGTCGAGCATTGGTGGCGGCACTGCGTGCACGGCATCGGCCAATCGGCCCGAGCGCAGTTGGTGGAGTCCGCTCAACTGGCCCATCTGCTCATGGACGAGGTGTTCGTCGACCAGGCGGGACAGCGCTGCTCGAAGGTCCACATCTCCGATCCCCAGTTGCTTCTGGAGTTCCCGCACCGACAGGTCAACGCCCCAGCGATGAGCTACAGAGATCCTGGCCAGAATCTCTATCTCCGCCTGCCTCCCTTCAAACAACCGCCGGTCAACCTGCTCCGTCAGAACGTCCAACAGCCGTCGTCCGCGTGTGAGGAGGTGCGTGAACTCCAAAGTCAGTCCACCCGATGCTGCGAACGCCTCCCGCCAGTGCAGAGCCGTCGTGGCGCCGGATGCGGACAGCCCGGAGTGGATCTGCTCCGCAACGTCCTCGTCGAGTTTCACCGCAATCTGGGTGCAATTGGCACGGCTTCGAAGGGGCAGCAGGTCCTCACTGCGGACGGACCCCAGCAGAATGACGCCAGGAATCGGTGCCATTTCACGGTGAAGTACGTCCCATGCCTCGGCTGCACCGACCCCGATACCGTCCACGACAAACCCAACCGGCGACCGGGTGGAGGGCCTCAAGGCGCGGGCCAGTCGTACCAGCGCGGAGATGTCTTCGTTGCGCAGGCGCCTGATCCGATACCAGAGGACATGTCTCGTTGTGTAAGCCGCCGCCCACATGACTGTCGACTTGCCCACTCCGGACGGACCAGAGACAAGGACACTCTCCCCGCGGCCGATCGCCGCCGCGACATGACCGGTCAGGGTCGGCCGAGGTGCTGGCAGGCCAGCAGCGATGTGACCGGGTTGGACATCGATTCCTTCATAGAATGCCGCCGACCGCAGTGGCCGGTCGAAATCCACCGGTTCGCAGACGGCCGAAGCCAGCGCTTCCTCCATCGAGCTGGGATCGATGGATTCCATGATCTCCGTGGAGATCCGCTCGATGCTCGTTCGGCTCAGCCCGACCGCGCTATCCAAACGAGTTTCCGCATTGGAGTCGGCACAACCGGCCACCGCGTTCCGCAAACCCAGGACGATCGCCTCTGCAGCTGCGGGCAATACCCCGAAACGCTGCCACACAGCGGTGCACGTATCCTCGGCAGCAGCACGCCACGGCAGCGTGTAGATACTGACAGCACCGCACCATGCCTCGATCTCGTCCTTACTCAGGCCGGCCTGCTCAGCCTTGGCGTCGAGCGCCCGTAGCAACGGGTGGCCGGTTGGGAGATCACTCAAAGGGCGACCCCAATCGGTGAACACCTCACCAGCAATCGGCCGCTCAAGGACAAGGACTGGTAGGCCGGTTAGCCCAGCCTCTTCACGCCGCGCGTGCGATTTGGCCATGGTGACGAGATGGGCGGAAACATCGGGAACGGTGAAGTCACCGACTCTCTCCTGGCGCGACTTCACCTGGACGTGCCAGCAGGTCGGGCCGTCACAGGACAGGTCTTCCAGACCTTCCGGAACGACGCGATCGACAACGAGGGCGCCGGACAGGACACGTCCACACAACCACGCCCCGACGGCATCCTGGTAGTGGAACCCACGGCCGGCTTGTGCTCCTGAACGAGTACTCGCCCACAGAGCCCCAGCCGGTCCGCTGTCCATCTCGCTCTGCCGCCCGCGTGTCACGGGCTGACCCCATGTTCCCCGCCTCTTGCGCTTGCTGGCCACCCAGGAAGCATGGCAGGTCAGTCGGACAAGGGCGACAATTGCGCGGAACCACTTGGACGTTGCCGTCTTCGGACAGCCCGGAAGTGCGTGTCCCGTCAACATCTCAAGCGGGTGCCACGGGGTGCGTACCTCAGCCGAAGCCAAACGGACGCTTCACTCGCTCGCTGCCCTGACTCCGGGGACACTCCGATGTACACGACGACTGGGAGGGTTGAGGTTCCCCAAGCCATTGACGTCGCAGAACCCATCCTGCGCGACCCGACTTCATCTAGGCCGCTTAGATAACAATCCCCTACGGCCTATGTTCTGCTCGCGGTACCATGCGGCCTCAAAGTGTGGCTCCGCTTGATTGGGATCAGCCTTGGCAGACCTGTTCGCGCCGCTCAACCAACACCAGCAGACCTTGCTCAACGTCATGGCCGGCCCCTTCCTCGAGACTGGCCAGTGGCCGGTCTGGCATTTCGTGCAGGACTACTTCGACCGCCGTGACCTCGACGCTGGCGAGATCCTGCGCTCATTGCCCCGGGTTGGGTTGCCTGGTCACGGCCCGGCGTACGGGCTTGCCTGGTTTGAGCGCGCCTACCTGGCCGAGGACGCTCGACCCGCGCTTACCGTGGCCGCCGCTCTGCATGAGCCTTTGCTTGAAGAGGTCTTTGGTAGGCGCTTCCTCTTGGTGCTGCGCGAGCTGGCGAACGTCTACACCGAGACACCGTCTTCGCCGGACGCAGTCACCCGGCCGACCATCACGTCGGGTGAGCTGTCCCGGCGACTGGGCGGCATCAGCGACGACTACCTGACCGCACTACCGGGCATCTTCGATCATGAGCCGTCTACGTGGCACTCCTCGCGCCAGGTCGAAGTGGGCTCGCCGAACTGGGCGATCCAGTTGCGTCGCGAGATTCTCAAATACCGCGACATCCAGGACCTCGGGGACTACGTAAAGCGGGTGGTCGCGCAGATCCCCGAGCCTGAGATCGTCACGGTTCACGTTGGCGAGCCCTCATCGCATGTCGCCTCCGAAACGCGGTCGGTTACCGCCACACACATCGGTTCAGTCGTGACGGGCAACATCGCAGCCATCGCCTCGCCAGCCGAAGCTCCGGCCATCGCGGTAAGCGGTCCCCCGCTCTATGTCGAGACCATCCTTATCGAGGGCCTGGAAGCCAAGGCCGAGACGTCAGCCTGGAGCTTGGACAAGCTCATCCAGCTCGCCCACGAGCTCAACAGCAACTACGCAGCGGGCAACGCCTACTCCTGCCACACCCTTCTGCGAGCAATCATCGACCACGTGCCGCCGCTATTCGGCGCGACCAAGTTCGAGCAGGTGGTGGCTAACCACTCCTGGGGCCGCACCGATAAGGGGTACGTCACCAAGCTCAAGGACTTCCGCGCCCAAGCCGACGACGTGCTCCACCGCCACATCGAGAAGCACCCCAGTCTGATCACCATGGACGATATGCCGCCTCGGGCTCCGCTGAACACCTTGCTCAAGGAGTGCATCGAACTAGCCTAGAAGGACCTTCTAGTCCTCGTCGTCGGGCATCGGTGCGTCGAAGATGTCGACCACGAACTCCGAGGTCCCGCTGCCCTCGAAGTCAACGTCGCTGTCGCTGTGCAGCAGTGTGTGGATCCTGACCCAGCGGCCCTCAGCGCTGGCAGTTCCTGCTACGTCGAGTGCAGCGCGAACGGGCCCGAGGCCGGGATGTGGCTGCTTGCTCGTCCATGTCTCCAGGAGGTCGACGCTGGCAGGCAGTGCCCAGGAGCGTGGCTCGGCGCTGGCGGGCACGGAGACCTCGTCACTGCGCAGCTGTATCACCCACCCGACTCCGCCGCTGCTGTCGCGGCTGTTGGACATGCGGATGCCCAGCCCGATCATGTAGGCGCTTTGGAGATAGTCCTCGAGCTCGTCGTCGATGCGGCTGAAGTAGACGGCCTCGCGGACGATCTCAATTGGCCCGTAGCCGGTGAAGTCGTCGGTCTCAGGCAGGGGCCTCGCCTTGAGGAACTGCTTCGTCGCCATCCGCACGGCCTTGGGAAGGCGCTCCAGCACAGCTTGGAGTGCGGCATCGTTGCGGTCTCGGAGGTGGTTGTTGAGGGCCCCGACGAGATCGTCGGTGAGATGGGTATCGTCTCCGCCAAGGGAGGTGACCGCCTCCAAGCGATCGTGGGGATCCTTGGTGAGCGCGAAGACCTTGCTTCGGCCGGGGCTCGTGTGTGCGATGAACGAATGGACCATTGCCAAGTCCTGCCAGACGTCTCATGGGCGGCGACTCCACGCGGTGGTGCGCCAGCGCTGCCGAATGGTGGAGGGAGAGTCCGCACAGTGACGTGTCGCTCGGACTACGGATCCGTGCGCGTGGTCGACCAGACGGGGCCGTCAGGCCCGGCACTGGAGCCCGGGCCTGCATAGCGACGGCAACGTATCACGAGACCTCTGCGCTCCCAAATCGCCCTTCTGGGAGCAGGGTTGGCCCAATGGATGCATCAGGTCCAGGCAAGCAGCGCAGAGGAGAGTCCATGGCTTCGCCTTTCATGACCGTCAAGGAGACGGCGGAATGCCTCAACATGTCCGTTCAGTGGGTCTATCGCGAGGCGCCCAGGGTCGGCCTTGTCCCGTACCGCTTCGGGAGCGGGCGCAATGCGAAGCTGCAGTTCAAGGTCGCCGAGGTCAATGCCTGGGTGAAGCAGCAGCGGATGTCCGGCGGTTGATGTCGGGCGGAGAAAGAAGTGGGGGGGGGGGGGGGGGCGGGAACGCGGCCCCCCGGGTTGGGCCGGGGGGGGCGGGGGGGGGGGGGGGGGGGGGGGGGGCGGGGGGGGCGGGCCGGGTAGTGTG